>JAISYN010000182.1 GCA_031269915.1 Synergistaceae bacterium | reverse complement strand
GCACGCACAGGCAGGTACTCGTCGGAGGGGTGATGCTGGCGGCTGGAATGGCGACGACTGCTTTTATCCCGGCGGGCTCGGGATGGATTATCTGTCTTACTTACGGCGCGATTGGCGGTTTTGGAGTTGGCATGGGATACGGCGCGGTGGTGTCATGCGTTCCGAAATGGTATCCGGAAAATCGGGGGCTTGCGACGGGCGTCAGCGTCTGCGCTTTCGGTTTTTCCACAGTAGTGTTCGCGCCTTTGATCGGCGAACTGATAAGACTCTGCTCACTTCGCTCCGCTTTTTTGATCCTTGCGGGGACTTTTTTGCTGGTGACTCTTGCTCTGTCCCCCTTTGTCCGTCTGCCTGGGACTGGCGGCGAGAAACGGAAGGCAAGTCATGTCGGAAAGCAGTACACGACGGGAGAGATGATAAAAACAGGGCGGTTCTTTCTGATCACATGTTCCCTGATGCTTGGCACCAGCGCGTTTTTCATCCTCAACCCTTCGTTCGTAACGCTGGCGAACGAACGGAATATCGGCTCCATGGCAACGTTTATAGTGATGATAACTGGGGTGGCAAGCGCCGTCGGGAGGCTCGCCTTCCCGGTTATATCGGAAAAGATAGGGCGAGAAATCACGGCTATCGCGGCAATTGGTCTGACGGCGCTTTGTTCTTTCGCTCTCTGCTTTGCGCAGGGCCTGTTTTTCATGGCGGTTACATCTGTCTGCGCGTTCTGTTACGGAGGCTATTCGGGCATATATCCGCTTCTGACGGGTGATTATTTCGGAGTCGATAACGTCGGTCCCAATTTCGCAGCCGTCATGTGCGGTTTTTCTGTCTCCGCGCTCTGTTTCCCGATGATACTGACGAGACTGTTCGCAGGGACGGCGCTCTTTGCCGCGCTTGGGGCTCTGTGTCTCGCGGGCGCGGGACTCGTCGCCGTGCTGGCCGTGACGAAGAAAAAAACGCCTGAAACCGCGTCTGATATCGCTTCATAGTCAAAGCTGAATAAAGTGATACAATAAAACAACCAATCATTATAAAAGGAGAGTTCGACATGCCGTTGATCGAAGTTTCACTCATCGAGGGGCACACTGTGGAGGAAAAGCGCAGATTTGCGGAGGATGTCACCGAATTGATATGCAAGGACCTGAAAGGCGTCACGCCGGAAATGGTCTGGGTGAAAATCACCGATATGCCTGCTGAAAATTTTGGCGTGGCCGGAACTCTCATCGCCGATAGATAGACGAACCGAGGTTTACCGTTCAAATTCCGCCGACTGCGAGGGCACGGGACAGCTTCCCAAGCCCTTGCCGTTTTTTGGGCGGAATAGAATTAAGAGGTGATTTGCGTGCTGGGAGCCATTGCCGGAGATATCATCGGCAGTCCCTATGAATTTGACAGAAATAATATAAAGACTGAACGTTTCCCTCTGTTCGGCAATGATTCGCGGTTTACCGACGATACCGTCATGACGGCGGCGGTGGCCGAAGGGATCATGAACGGCTGGGGGGATGAAGGTAAAATAGAGGCCGAAATCATATCCGCCATGAGAAAATACGGCGGCATGTATCCCTGTGCCGGGTACGGGGGCAGATTCGCCGTGTGGCTGCGCTCCCGGGATCCGCGTCCGTATAACAGTTTCGGCAACGGTTCGGCCATGCGGGTATCTCCGGTGGCGTGGGCCTGGGATGACATTTCGTCCGTCGAACGGTATGCCGCATTGAGCGCCCGCGTAACTCACAATCACAGCGAGGGGATCAAAGGCGCCCAGGCGGTCGCCGGAGCGATATTTCTAGCTCGCGGCGGAGCGGGCAAAGATGAGATAAAAGGATATGTCGAGAGCAGATACCTGTACGATTTGGGCAGGACGCTGGATGATATCAGGCCGGGCTATCATCACGACGAAAGCTGTCAAAAGACGGTTCCGGAAGCCATAACCGCCTTTCTGGAGAGCGCCGGTTTCGAGGATGCCGTGAGGAAAGCCGTTTCTCTCGGCGGCGACAGCGATACGCTTGCGGCGATAACGGGAAGTATAGCCGAGGGCTTTTACGGCATTCCCGGCGACATAAAAATTCGTGTGTTCGCCAGGCTGGACGACGATATATTGTCGGTGATTTCCCGATGGAACGAGTGGCTGGGCGGCAAAAGGCATGTTTTTATTTTACCTGATAATTACAACGAATTTTAGAGGGCATTACACATAACATTCCTGCTAGATACGGCGGTTTGCCCGAAGCACATACAGACTTGCCGTGCGAAGCAGCGCCCGTTTAAGATTTTATTCTTTATGTTTTATTTTATATAGTAAATATTTTTCGTCTTACGTTCCCGCACGTTTATTTCGTTATTTTCTTTATATCCAATTACCATCGATGTAATTGGTTTAAACCCCTGAGGAATCTTTAATTTTTTTGCTGATTTTTCATTTTTATCATTGCCGAATGCCTGCAGCGGGAAATATAGCCAGCAGCTGCCTAAACCTATAGATTCTGCCGCAAGCAGCATATTTTGAGTCAGTGCCGAACAATCATATACCGCACTTTCAGATTGTTCTTTAACTGATATTATTATAAATGCCGGGGCATTATATAAACAATTAAAATTTTCATTGTTCCCCAGCTCTTTTAACCATTCAAAAGGCGATTGCCTGGCGGTTTCTTTTGCCAGGAAATTTAATTCATTCAAAACATCTTTATTTGTAATAATTGTAAAATATATATCTTTTTCAAGGTCAGTTCCCCCATTTGGAGCATAAAGCCCCGCATTTATGATCGTATTCAAATCGTCTTCAGAAATTTGTTTTTCTAAAAATTGCCTGGTACTCCTCCGCTGTTTAATAATTTTAATGGTTTCATTCATGGTATTTCCTCCGAATTATCTTCCCCGCCGCCTCGTGTATGCCCGCGGCGTCCCGTTTTGTTTGGAAAGCTGGGACGCCGCGTGATGCGAAACTCGGCGTCCCAGCTTGAGAATTACGGTTTCAGGCCGGATAAGCGCCTCTCGGTCCTGAGATTGGAATTACTCGGTGACATATGCTTCTCGGAAATACAGGTTATTGAGCGGGGTGCGGAAGTATCCGGCGGTTCCCTTGCGCATCATGTAGCTGTATGAGCGATGGAACAGCGGGAAGAACGGATAGTCCCCCATAAGCGTGTCCTCAGCCTCCCGAATCAGTTTGGCGGCTTCAGTCTGATCTGTCGTCGTCTGTATCTTCGCCACGAGAGCGTCGTATTTTGGATTCGAGTAATTGCTGTAGTTGTTCACGCCTTTTGTGACTAAAAGCGGCAGGAAAGTCATCGGATGCAGGTAGTCTCCGCCCCATCCGTACTGTCCCAGCTGATATTTTCCGGCCTGCACATCGGCGTAGAACACAGCCCAATCCGCGGTTTTAAGCGTTATATCGATGCCCAGGTTTGTCTTGAGCATGGCGGCGAGCGCCTCAACCGTTCGTTTGTACGTGTCGTTCGTGCTGTAATAATAAACGATACTCGGGAAACCCTTGCCGTCCGGGTATCCGGCTTCAGCCAGGGCTTTTCTGGCGGCTTCCGGCTGAGCGCCCGGCGCCATACCGTACGATGAGCGGCCATCGGTGACGTCCGCGCCGTCGACGACGTACCCGGGCGCGACAAGCGCGTACGCCGGTTTGTCGTTCGTTCCCAGGACGTCTTCTATCAGCGCCTTGCGGTCAATGGCGAGGTTGAAAGCCTTTCTCACCGCAGGGTTGTCGAAAGGGGGTTCGGCATTGTTCATCAGATGGAATGTTGTGCCGAACGAGTTCACTGTGACAAGCTCGTCGCTTTCAGCCCTGAGCGCAGCAAGGTCGCTTGCCGGGGCTTCCCAGAAGCCGTCGATTTCGCCGGCCCGGAAAGCGGTGAGGGCAGTCGACGTATCCATGATGTACACGAAGGTGAGCCTGTCGAGTTTTACGTTAGCGGCGTCCCAATAGTGTTCGTTCTTCACCAGCTCGTAGCTTTCGTTGAAATTGATCTTCTCCGTTTTGAAGGGGCCGTTTGACACATACGTCTCCGCGGATAGCGTCCATTTGTCGCCGTTAGCCTCTACCGCGGCTTTCTGGACCGGGCTGAACGTATAAGTGGAGAGAAGCCCCAGAAAGAAGGGCGTCGGAGCTTTGAGTTTCACGACGAGCGTGCCGGCGTCCGGGGCCTGAATCCCCACGTCCCCGGTGTCCGCTTTGCCCTCGAAAAACTCCTGAGCTCCGACGACGTAGGGCAAAAGCTGATCGGCATAGAGCGATCCGGTGGATGGGGTTATCACCCTGAGCCATGCGTACCTGAAATCCTCGGCGGTCAGCGGGGAGCCGTCGGACCATTTGAGCTCCTTGCGGAGATGGAATGTGTACACGAGTCCATCGTCGCTCAGATCCCAGCTTTCGGCATGTCCCGGGATGATGTTGTTCGCGGCGTCGTATGTCACGAGCCCCTCGAATACGTTGTTTAAGATCGCGCTGGCGTAAGTTTCCGAGGTGATACCGGGATCGATGCTGTCCGGTATGCTGTGCAGCGCGAATCTGATCGACTGCGCGGGCGCCGCCGACGCGCCGCCGCACCCCAGCAGAAAGAGCGCCGGAAGAACTGCGGCGATTACCGAAAGAACTGTTTTTTTCACTTGAATCACTCCTCTATGATTTGATTGCGATGCTTCAATACAGATGACAGGCGACGCTGCGTTTTCCGCCGAGGGAAGTCAGGACCGGAGATTCTTCCTCGCATCGCTTCATGCGATGCCGGCATCTTGTGTGAAAGCGGCAGCCGGGCGGCGGATGGGTGGAACTCGGTATGCTGCCTTCGATGGAGCGTTCGTTTTTTGCCGCTCCCCGCTTCGGAATCGGGACAGCCCGGAGCAGTCCTTGAGTGTAAGGGTGCAGGGGGTGCGAATATATCTCGCCGGCGGGGCAGACTTCGACCAGTCTGCCCAGGTACATCACGCCTACCACGTCAGATATGTAGCGCACCATCGAGAGATCATGCGCTATAAAC
Organism: Synergistaceae bacterium; assembly: GCA_031269915.1. Taxonomy (GTDB): domain Bacteria; phylum Synergistota; class Synergistia; order Synergistales; family Synergistaceae; genus JAIRKI01. The sequence goes on along the minus strand of JAISYN010000182.1, from coordinate 2,759 downwards.
AGATATGTGAGACCGTAAAGCTCCTTGAAATCCAGGAGCATATTCACGATCTGTGCTTGAATAGACACGTCGAGCGCCGATATGGGCTCGTCGCATATTATCATTTCGGGTTTCATTACGAGCGCCCGCGCGATGCAGATTCTCTGCCTCTGCCCACCGGAAAACTCATGAGGGTAACGGTCCAGGTGGACGCGGCTCAGCCCGACCGCTTCAAGCATACGGGCGGCCGCGTCGTCGATCTCTCCCTTCGATCCGCAAAGCCTGTGGGCGATGAGAGGTTCCGCGACGATGTCGCGGACGGTCATTCGGGCATTCATCGACGAGTATGGGTCCTGGAATACCATCTGCACTTTGCGCCGCAGAGGGTGCAGTTCCCGTTCCTTGCGGACGCTGAAGTCGATCCCGTCTATGACGATGCGTCCAGACTGGGGTTTGTAAATTCTGACTATCGTCCTGGCGCATGTGGATTTTCCGCATCCGCTTTCGCCGACCAGACCCATGACCTCGCCGCGCCGGACGGAGAACGTCACGTCGTCGACCGCGTGAACGGCAGCGCCCGCCTCGCCCTTTACGGGGAAATATTTGACTAGGTTCGTCACTTCGAGGATATTATCCCTATCAGAGGACATCCCCGGCCACGGCTTTCAGAGGGCTGCGCGCCGGCGGCGCGTCGGGAGACAAAAGCCAGCAGGATGATCTGTGGGAGGCCCCGACGCTGTACATCGGCGGCGCTATATTTACGCAGACGTTCATGGCGTACTGGCATCGCGGAGAAAATGGGCACCCCTTCGGGGGGCGCGTCATGTCCGGCGGCGAACCCGGAATCGAAGCCAGACGCTCCGTTTTGTCCATGGACAGGTTGGGCGCGGAGGCGAGAAGCCCCATGGTGTACGGATGCGCGGGGCGATCGAAAATATCGTCCGCCGAGGCTTCCTCCATGATCATTCCGCCGTACATCACGATGACCCTGGTGCATAAATCCGCTACCACGCACAGGTCGTGCGTGATGAAAAGAATCGACAGGTTGAATTCCGCGCGCAGTTTTCTCAGGAGGATGAGAATTTGCTCCTGGATAGTGACGTCAAGCGCCGTCGTCGGTTCGTCGGCGATGAGCATGTCGGGCTCGCAGGCGAGCGCCATCGCTATCATGACTCTCTGTCTCATGCCCCCTGAGAATTCATGGGGGTAAGCGCCGTACCGGTTCTCCGGAGAGGGTATGTGCATCATATTCAGGAGATTTATCACCCTCTGCCTGACTTCGCTCCGCCGCAAGCCGCGCCGGTGCTCCAATATCATCTCTTCTATCTGACGGCCTATGGGCATGAGAGGATTCAGAGACGACATCGGATCCTGGAACACCATCGCTATTCTTCCGCCGCGAACGCCCCGCAGAGTCTTTGTTGAGGCCGACGCCAGGTCCGTCCCGTCGAATACGATCTCTCCTCCCGCTATGAATCCGTTGGACGGGAGCAGGCGCAGTATGGACATAGCCGTCACGGTCTTTCCCGAACCGCTCTCTCCGACGATACCGAGGATATCGCCCCTGCCGACGTCGAACGAGATACCGCGCACGGCTTCCATAACCCCGTCGCGCGTCCGGAACGCCGTCCGGAGTTTTTTCACCGACACTACGGCGCCTGGAGCGGTATTCATGCCAGGGAGTTCCCGCGCGATTTCGGGTCGAGAGCGTCCCGCAGACCGTCTCCGATGAAGTTGAATCCGAACGTGAGAGCGAAGATCAAAAACGCCGGCTCGAACAACTGGTAAGACGCCGAACGGAGCGAAGCGAGCGAATCGCTGCACATGGTTCCGAGGGACGCCAGCGGCGCCGGAATTCCGAGCCCTATGAAACTCAGGAACGCTTCCATGAATATCGCCTGCGGTATGAGCATAGTCAGCGTGACGAGAATCGGCCCCATTGCGTTTGGGATCAGATGCCGCCTGAGTATGAAAAAAGAGGATGAACCTATCGTCCTGGACGCCAGCACAAAGTCGCGCTCTTTCAGGGACAGAATTTCCCCTCGGACAATCCGGGCCATGTTCACCCAATATACGGTTCCGAGCGCGGTGATAATGCTTGTCATCCCGGCGTCCAGGAATATCATGATCAAGATTACGTAGAGGGTGAGGGGGATCGTGCTGATGATGTCGACTATTCTCATCATAACCGTGTCGACGGTTCCTCCGCAGTAAGCGGAGAAACTTCCGAACGCCACGCCGGCAACCAGATTCGTGAGCGCCGCGGCGAACGCCACCAGCAGGGAAACGCGGGCCCCGTACATCAGACGCGTCATTATGTCCCTGCCCAGGTTATCGCTTCCCATAGGATAAGTCGCGTTCCAGATGTACGAGTACGACTCGACCGGCCGCTGTTCCCCGTCGAGGAGCGTGTAGGGTTTTGAGGAATAGTCGAGTATGATTTCACGCCCGCCGCGTTCGAACGTAACGCGTTTGGCCGCGTCGTCCGTAGCGAGTTTATCCGCCTGCCCCAGAAGTCTGCCGCCGCGGTCCAGCTCTATCAGTTTCAAGTTCGACGTGATGTAAAAGTATCCGCCCTCGAAGCTGACCGCTCGTATGACCGGGGGGATATTCACGAAAGACAGGTTTTGATCCTCATACGAGAAACTGGTGAAAAACGGCCCCGCGGCGGAGAAAACGGCGACAAGCAATATAAGCGAAAGTCCTATTAGAGACGTGGGCCTCCGTCTGAAACGGAACCAGACGTCCTGGGCGAATGTCCGCCGGGGAGACGCTATCAT
>JAISYN010000136.1 GCA_031269915.1 Synergistaceae bacterium | reverse complement strand
AGGTTGCATTTTGCAAGATTCCCCCCTCTTTCTCGGGTTTTCTTGCAATTATTTTACCTGATATAACCTCATTAAGCTAGTCATAATCAATATCTATCCACTTTTTCAGTGACGACTACTTATATAACCGCTGTAAAACTTTGGAATTCCGTCCCAAACCCTTCGGAGCAAACGGGTTCCATGCCGGGTGCGGCGGCGCTCGCTCCCAGGCGAATTGCCCCGAAAAAATTTCCCTGAAAAATTTTGACCAATCTTCATCAAAAGTCTTGACAAATTTGAAAAAGCGTTTTATCATGCACTTAGTCAGTTAAGGTCAGTATATAAAAATTAAAGGAGGAGATTGATAATGTTCGCATTGACCCCGTTCAGAAACAGTTTGGCTACGACAGGTTCGCGCCGCAATCCGCTGTCGGATATCGACGATATTTTCAACAGGCTTTTGTGGTCGCCCGACCCGGTGGGAACGCGGAGTTTCAGCAATTTCGACATGTACGAGAAGGACGGCAGGCTCTTCGTCTCGATAGAGGCGCCGGGAGTGAGCCCAGATGAAGTAGAGGCGCGCATTTCCAAGGATCGGATTCAGTTGAAGTCGAAGAACGAGGAGAAGAGTGAAAATCCCGATGACGGCAGGACATGGTACAGCAGAAAAACCGTCTCGTCGTTCAACTACGACTTCTCGCTCCCGTTCGAGATCGACACCGACAAAGCGGAGGCCGCGTTCGACAACGGAGTGATTTCGATATCCGCGCCCAGGCTTCAGGTCTCCGAGAGCAGGGTATTGTCTCTGAAAAAGTCATAACGAAGGCACTGCAAAAATCAGGGGCCGCGGGAGCGTTTCGCCCGCGGCCCTTGTGTCGTTTTTTCGGTCGATTTCGCAGTCAGTCAGTCAGTCAGTCAGTCTTTTTCCTCGGTGGCTTTATCGTTCATGTCCCTGGTTTTGGCGAGCCACATTCCCCAGTTTATTCCAAGAGGGCCGCTCGCGAGATATATTCCTATCAGCGCCAGAAACGCCTTTTCCCTGAGCGCCGCGAGGCAGGAGGCGGCCACAAGGCAGAGGAGCAGTACCTTCATTCTGTTGACGTTGCCCTTCCTGAGTAGTTTGAGGTTGCCGTACGGAACTGTCGATATCATGAGGATACCCAGGGATGTCATTGCCGCCATGGCCAGGTGAGGCGTGAGAGGAACGTCGGCGATCACCAGCGAAGCGAGCGCCAATCCGGCCGCCGGGATTGGAAGTCCCTGAAACGAACCCGCCACGTGAGTCACGTTGAAACGGGCCAGCCTCAAAACCCCGCAAAGAGCGAAAAACGAGGTTCCGAGCGCGCCGGGCATCCCGCCCTCTGTGCCTATATATTTCGCGTAAATGAGGAACGCCGGAGCCGCTCCGAATGACAACGCGTCGGCGAGGCTGTCGAGTTCCTCCCCGAAAGCGCTGCTTCCGCCGAGGCTGCGCGCCACTTTGCCGTCCATATAATCGAAGAACACCGCCATCACCAATATGAGCGCCGATGGAAGAAAATGTCTCTGATATGTCAGAATCAGCGACGACATTCCGCAGAGGACGCTGCCGCTCGTTATCATATTCGGGATTATTTTGTTAAAAGGGATGTGCCTGACCCGTTTACGATGTCTCATTTACCGTTTACCACTCCTATCGCCGACTCTCCGGCTTTCAGTTTGTCTCCCAGCCTGACGGATGGAACGACCCTTTGAGGCAGATACAAATCCACCTTCGAGCCGAGCTGAATCATACCATATCGTTCCCCACGCGCAAGTGTGTCTCCTTGTTTTTTATAGCATACGATTCTGCGCGCCATGATACCTGCTATCTGAACAAGAGTCATTCTTCCGTGAGGAGTGAGGGCGTACACGTAAAGCCTCTCGTTGATTTCGGACGCCTTGGGAGCGAAGGCGAACCACTTTTTCCCCGGCGCGTGGACAATCCGCTCAATTTCTCCCGATGCCGGGAAACGGTTCACATGGACGTCGAAACCGTTCATGAAAATCCCTATTTTCGTCGTACTTCCGGCATATGAATCGGTCGCTTTTTATATAAAAAAGACATGTCCGTCGGCAGGGCTCACCCAGACGTCGGGGGCGCCCGGCGGCGTCCGGTCGGGATCTCTGTAAAACCATACCGCGAGTGCGAGAGGGAATATAAGCAGCGCGGTTATGACCGGGGAAACGACATAGCCTCCGGCCGCCATAAATACGAGCGCCGCCACCGGCGGAAGCCCGGCGCGGGATATTCGCAATCGTCTATATATCCCCATCGGAGCAGGTTTCTGCCTTTATGATGCTGATATCCGCCACGGAATCACCCTCGTCGAGCCTGACTATGGTGTAACCGGTGGCTGCCCTGCTCAGGCTCGATATCTCCGACGCCATCATCCTGACGACCCTTCCCTGCACGGAGATTATCATCAGCTCGTCTTCCTCCGATACGCCCCACGCGCCGACGAGTTTACCGGTCCTGCCGTTGAGGCGCATGGCCATGACGCCTCCCGTGCCGCGGTGGTGCCGGGTGAATTCATCGCACGGCGTCCGTTTCCCGATGCCGTGTTCGCTCACCAGCAAAATCCGGCGGCCTGGTATCACCACGTCGCACCCGACGACGTGATCCCCGGCGCTCAGTTTGATGCCGCGCACGCCCTGAGCCGCCCGTCCCTGCGGGCGGAACTCGCTTTCGCTCACACGCAGCGTCTGCCCGCCCGCCGAGGTAAAGAGCAGATCGTCGTTTCCGTTCGTTATCCGAACCCTGGCTATTTCGTCGTCCTCACGCACTCCCAGCACGCGTCTTCCGACCTTGGTCAGCCCTTCGAGTTCCTCTATGGGCATGCGCTTTGCCTGTCCGTTTTTGGTGATGAGAAATACGTATTTCGCGTCGCCGTGATTCATGTCGCGGAACGCCACGACTTTTTCCCCGGGATCGAGCGACACAAGCGAGCCGATCAATTTGCCCTTTCCGGCTTTCGGCTCGGGCAGTATGTAGCACTTGATACCTAAAATCCTTCCTTTGTTCGTGAAAAGGCAGAGCGTATTGTGGGTAGTGGTCGTTTTAATCAGTAAAATTTCGTCCTCCGGCTTAGGCGTGGCGCCTTTGACTCCCTTGCCTCCGCGGGATTGGAGGCGGTAGTCCTGCAGGGGCATGCGCCTGATATATCCGTCGCGGCTCAAAACCACGACAATTTCGGCCTCCTGTATAAGGTCCTCGGCCGAAAAATCGTCCTCGGAGTCTTGAATCTCGGTACGTCTCGGATCGGAGTAAGTCTTTTTCACCTGTCTGAGTTCGTCTTCGATCACCGCGTCGAGCACCGAAGCGTTGCCCAGTATCGTGCGGTAACGCTCTATGTCGGCGAGAAGCCCGGCGAGTTCTTCCTCCAGTTTGCGCCGCTCCAGCCCGGTGAGCCGCTGGAGGCGCATTTCGAGTATTGCCGAAGCCTGTATCTCCGAGAAAGATAATTCGGCCACCAGGTTCGTGCGGGCGACCGGAACGTCTCTGGCGGAACGGATTATCCTTATCACCTCTTCGATAAAGTCGAGCGCCCGCACGAGGCCTTCCACTATATGCGCCCTCTCCTCCGCTTTGCGCAGCCTGTATTCCGTGCGGCGGCGTACGACGGAACGCCTGTGTCCGAGAAACACTTCGATGAGTCGTTTCAGGTTCATTTCAACGGGGCGGCCGTTCACAAGCGCCAGGTTTATCACTCCGAACGTGGTCTGGAGCTGAGTGCGGTTGTAGAGCTGGCGCATGACCGTGTTGGAATTCGCGTCGCGGTGGAGTTCCATGACTATCCGCATGCCGTTTCTGTCGGATTCGTCGCGCATTTCGGTGATGCCGTCTATCAGGCCGTTCTGGGCTCCTTTGGCTATCGTTTCGATGAGATTCAGCTTGTTCACCATATACGGAATTTCGGTTATGATGATCGCGTTTTTGCCGCGTTTTATCTCCTCGACGTCCGCTTTGCCTCGGCAGGTTATCTTACCGCGCCCGGTGGCGTACGCGTCCGCTATGCCGTCCCTTCCGAGAATCGCCCCCCCTGTGGGGAAGTCGGGGCCTGGGATGATTTTTATCAGTTCGCCGAGTTCGATGTCGGGTTTTGCGAGAACGGCGCAGCACGCGTCCACTACTTCCCTGATATTGTGGGGCGGCATGTTGGATGCCATTCCGACGGCGATTCCCGAACTGCCGTTTACCAGAAGATTGGGTATCAGCGAGGGGAGCAAAATCGGTTCTTCCAGAGATTCGTCGAAATTCGGCATCCAGTCGACCGTCTCCTCGCCGATATCCTCCAGCATTTGCTCTCCCATTGATGTGAGCCGGGCTTCGGTGTAGCGCATAGCGGCAGGTTCGTCGCCGTCTATCGAACCGAAGTTGCCCTGACCGTCGACGAGCATATAGCGCATGCTGAAATTCTGCGCCATACGGGCCATCGTCCCGTAGATCGCCGAATCCCCGTGCGGATGGTATTTGCCCATCGTCTCTCCGACGACTCGGGCGGATTTTTTGAACGATTGGTTGTGCCGCAGGCCCAGTTCCAGCATCGAGTAGAGTATTCTGCGTTGAACGGGTTTCAGGCCGTCGCGGGCGTCCGGTATGGCGCGGCCGACTATGACGCTCATGGCGTAGTCAAGATAGCTGTGCTTTATTTCTTCCTCTATGGGCAGAGGCAGCACCTTGCCAGAAAAATTTTGCTGTGTGTCGTCGTTATCCATTCATATACCTCCAGCGAAGCGATTGGACGTTATCTCAAAAACCAAGCGGCGGGACTCCGCCGCTTGGAGAAAGCATCAGGATAATTGTACCACTTGCCTCGCCGTTTTGAAGACTGTGCGCGGCGAAAAATTATTCGCCAAAAATTATTCGCTTGCCGAAAAATATGGCATCAGGATTCTTGATTCGACCGGAGATGAAAGGACGATTGAAGTGGTGGTCTGCCCGTAGTTTCCCATTTGGTTGATTATCTCTTCGAGGTGCCCGACTGAAGCTACGGCTACTTTGAGAATGAAACCGTCCGTTCCCGTAAGGTGATGTCCCTCGATGACTTCGGGTATCGTCCGCGCCATATCGTCCGCGTCTTTCAATTTCCCCACATTGGCGGTTACGCGTATAAATGCCGTGATGGGGAAGCCAAGTTTTTCCTGATTGACGATCGTTCTGTATCCCTTTATATATCCGGCCTCTTCCATACGGTGAACTCTTTCCGCCACTGCGGGCGACGACAATCCTACCCTCCGCCCCAGTTCGCTGAAGGATATCCTGGCGTTCTCCTGCAATGCCGTCAGAATTTGCTTCCCGATGTCGTCCAACAGCTTGTCCGTCTGCATTTCCCACTCCTCCTGATCTAATTTTCTCAGTTGAAATTCTAAAATGTTTGTTTCGCGCACTTTTTGTGAAAATTCCGTTGTTTTTAACTCGAATTCGGCAATGCTTATAAATATAAAAAATTCCGAATGCGCCGCTAAATCTTTATATTCTTGACAAATACGGCCTGCGGACATCAAAAAAGTTATACTCCGCATTCTGATAAAGCACATAGGAAAAATTTATATAAGTAATTCTTCTTTTTTTAAATTATCAGAAGATCTGAAAAAAATCAAGTTGTAAAGGGTTGAATTTACGAGATTATGTAAATTTTTTTAAAAATTCTCCTGTATCGACTCCAAAGCGCATGTTTACAAATCAGAATCGCCGCGAACGGTTCGTATTTTCGGGTATAAAGGATTCTGGATTTTAGCCTTCCAGACGAAAGCCCGATCCGAAAAACCGCTCCCGAGCGGAATTTGGGTCGTTGTGCCGGTAAGCGCCCGTCCTCTGTGACAAAATCACCCTCTTGCAAATTATCGATATTGACGGTATAGTAACGTCTTGGAAATATAAAATAAAATGTAAGTATCGAATGTCCCTTTCGTGTCGCTAAGTCTGTAACAGAGCGTGTTTACGCGATTGTGTGCTGTACTCTGAGTAGGCTCCAGGCTCTTTTGCGAGCAGGCAAAATCCAATCATAAAGGAGGCGTCCCCATTTTTAGATTATTTTTTGATGGCCCGCCCCGCGAAAGAGTTATTTCTGTCATTCAAAAAATATCATTTTTTTGGAGGGGTTATTGATGTTTACAAACTTGATTGGGGAGTTTCTTGGTACTTTGACGCTTGTAGCTTTTGGCGATTCTGTTGTAGCTAACCTCGTTTTGAAAGATACAAAAGGAAACGGCGCCGGCTGGGTTCACGTAAACTGGGGCTGGTCGTTCGGGCTCATGATGGGTATTTTCGCGGCGTGGGCTTTCGGTGCTCCCGAAGCCGATCTTAACCCGGCGGTCACTATTTTCAAGTTCCTCATCGGCGGCCACTACAGCGCTTCGCAGGTTATCCCGACGATAGTGGCCGAAATGGCGGGTGGTGTTGCGGGCGGCATAATCGTTTACTTCCTGTACTCTAACCACTGGGCTGTTACAGAGGATCCGGGCCTCAAACTCGCTGTTTTCTCCACAGGGCCGGCCCGTCGAGACGTTTTCGCGAACTTCATCACTGAGGTAATAGCCACGTTCTTCCTCATCATGGGTATCCAGTGCATCGTTAGGGCTATGGGAAAGAGCGAGGTCAATCTTTTTCTCCTTCCGTTCATGATAGGCGGGCTTCTCTATTGCTTGGGCGCCGGCATGGGCGGACCGACTGGTTACGGCATGAACCCGGCCCGCGACATGGGGCCGCGTATTGCGCACGCTATACTTCCGATCCCGGGCAAGGGAACGAACGACTGGTCTTGGGGGCTCAGCGTCGCTACCGCCGGGCCGATCGTCGGAGGGCTTCTGTCGGTTGCCGCGTACAAGTTGGCCGGCTGGTAGGGAGAACTTTTAGTTTGGGAGGTGTTACGGTTTGAAAAAACTGATAAACAAAGTTGACGACGTCGTCGTCGAGTCATTGGCCGGGATGCAGGCGGCTTTTCCCGATCTGATAAGGGTATTGCCGGAGTACAAGACCGTGGTGCGCGCGAACGCGCCGAAACCCAAAGTCGCGATTATCTCCGGGGGCGGCAGCGGGCACGAGCCGATGCACGGCGGTTTCGTGGGTTACGGGATGCTGGACGCGGCATGTGCCGGAGAGGTGTTCACTTCCCCCACTCCGGAGCAGATGTATGAAGCGGCGAAGGCCACGAACGGCGGCAAGGGCGTATTCTTTCTCGTGAAGAACTACACCGGCGACGTCATGAACTTCCAGATGGCGGCGGACCTGTTGAAGGGCGACGGCATCGAAGTCGAGCAGGTTGTCGTGAACGACGACGTGGCTGTCAAGGACTCGACGTGGACCGCCGGCCGCCGCGGCGTCGGCGGCACGGTGCTGATAGAGAAGATAATCGGCGCTTACGCGCAGGCCGGGGCTTCTCTCGCCGAGGTGAAGGAACTCGCCGAGCGCCTCAACGCTAACGTGCGCACGATGGGTATGGCGCTCACGAGTTGTACCGTGCCGGCAGCCGGGAAACCGACGTTCGATCTTCCAAGCGATGAAATAGAGCTGGGGATAGGCATACACGGGGAACCTGGGCGCGAGCGCGTCAAGCAGAAGACATCCTCCGAGATAGTCGAATATATGGCTGGGGCTGTGGTGAGCGATATTCCGTTCAAAGCGGGAAGCGAAGTTCTGGCTTTCGTGAACGGCATGGGCGGAACACCTCTTATAGAACTCTTTGTCGTATATAACGATCTCAAGAAATTCCTCGACGGCAAGGGAATCACCATATCCCGGAACTTGGTTGGCAACTATATCACCAGCCTCGATATGCAGGGCTGTTCGATAACTCTTCTCAAACTTGACAGCCAGACGAAGGCGTTGTGGGATTACCCGGTGAAAACTCCCGGCCTGCGCTGGGGAAGGTAGAGAACTGACCATGGCGTTCACCGTAAAAATGGCGATAGCGGCGATGGAAAAGTTCAATGCTGTCATAGAGGAAAAAAAAGAATACCTGACTGACCTTGACTCGGCCATAGGTGACGCCGACCATGGAATAAACATGAACCGCGGCATGAAGCGCATCATGGAAAAGATGAAGGACAAGGAATATGCTGATTTCGGAGGCGTATTCCGCGACGTGGCAATGACCATTATGAGCGTGGTCGGCGGTTCGGCCGGGCCGCTGTACGGTACTTTCTTCATGAAATTCGGCCAGAAACTCGGCGCGAAAAGTGAAGCTTCCGTAAGCGAAGTAGCGGACGCTTTGCAGGAAGGCCTTGCGGGAATCATGTCCCTCGGAAAATCATCTCCGGGGGACAAAACTATGGTCGACTCGCTGGAACCGGCTCTGAGGGCGCTCAAGGAGAACGCCGCCAATGGCGATGAAGCCGCGTGGAATCAGTCCGTCGCCGAGGCCGGAAAGGGAGTGGAAGCGACCATCCCCATGATTGCCAGGCGCGGCCGAAGCAGTTACCTTGGCGAACGTTCGATAGGACATCAGGATCCGGGCGCTACGTCGTCCCTCTACCTGATATCCTGTTTCCGCGACGCTTTTTTGGAGGGATAGAGCGGTGGTCGGCATAATAGTGGTTTCACACAGCGCCGACGCGGCGCGTGGTATCCGTGATATCGCCGCCGGTATGTCCGGCGCGGGCGACGACGTTCAAATTGCGGGCGTGGGAGGCAACGATGCCGGAGGTCTCGGAGTATCGGTCGGCAAGATATTCGACGCGCTCTCTGAAATGCTGTCGAAAACCGACGGCGTGCTGATAGTTCCCGATCTTGGCAGCTCGATTCTGTCGTCACGGACTGCCGTGGGACTGTTGCCGCCTGAGGACGCGTCGAGGGTCGTGATAGCCGACGCGCCGATTCTGGAAGGCGCTATGATGGCTGCGGTCGAGGCGAGCGGCGGTTCGGATCTCTCCACGGTGGCGGAGAGCGCGAGTGAAGCAAGGAATCTTCAGAAGGGCGATCATTGAGGCAAGCCGCTTTTATGAGTGCTTGCAAAAAATACTGGGAGGGATATTGAATGGCCGAAAAGAAATATGTAGTCGCAATTGACCAGGGAACTACAAGTTCACGCTGTATGGTTTTCGACAAGAATGGGCTTCCGATAACTTCCGAACAGATGGAGCACGCGCAGATATTTCCCAAACCCGCCTGGGTCGAGCATGACGCGCTCGAAATATGGGCCAGGGTGCAGGATGTAGTGCGCGGCGCGCTGAAAAAGGGTTCCATTTCGACCGACGAAATAGCCGCGGTCGGCATAACAAATCAGCGCGAGACCACGGTCGTATGGGAAAAAGCGACGGGCAAGCCGATTTATAACGCGATAGTCTGGCAGTGTATGCGTACGCAGGACTTCTGCGCGGAATGGCAGAAGACTCCCGGCTGGGAACAGGATGAAAAAGGCCGCGGGAAGGTGAAAGAACATACCGGGCTTCTCATCAGCCCCTACTTCTCGGGCACGAAAATCAAGTGGATACTCGACAGCGTTCCAGGTTCGCGCGAGCGCGCGGCGAAGGGCGAACTGCTGTTCGGAAATATCGACACATGGATCATATGGAACCTGACAGGCGGTCCCAACGGCGGCGTCCATGTCACCGACGTTTCCAACGCGTCACGTACCCTCCTAATGAACATCAAAACTCTCAAATGGGACGAGGAGATGGCGAAATTTCTCGATGTCCCGATAGCTATGCTTCCTAAGATCAAACCGTCGAGCGCTGTCTATGGCGACACGATCCCCGGCGGCCCGTTCGGCGCGGCGATTCCGGTATCGGGCGACCTCGGCGACCAGCAGGCCGCCCTGTTCGGGCAGGCGTGCTACAACAAGGGAGACACCAAGAACACCTATGGCACAGGCAGTTTCATGCTGATGAACATAGGCGAGACGCCCGCTCCTTCGAACGAAGGGCTTCTCACGACTGCCGGCTACAGTCTGGAAGAAGGTAAGTGCGTTTACGCTCTCGAAGGCTCGATAGCCATAACCGGAGCGGCGGTGCAGTGGCTGCGCGACAACCTCAAAATAGTGGACGAATCGCCGGACAGCGAGTATCTCGCCAGCAAGGTCGACGACGCCGGAGGCGTGTATTTCGTACCCGCGTTCTCGGGCCTTTACGCCCCGTACTGGGATATGACCGCGCGCGGTGTGATAACTGGACTTACCCGATATGTGCGCAAGGAACATATAATACGCGCTACGCTGGAGAGCATCTGCTATCAGACCCGCGATGTGGTTGAAGCCATGAACAAGGACTCCGGCGTGCCTCTGGCCGAGCTGAAAGTGGACGGCGGCGCGGTCAAAAACAACCTTCTCATGCAGCTTCAGAGCGACATTATCGGCGCGAAGGTCGTTCGCCCCGTAGTGAACGAGACGACGGCGCTCGGAGCGGCTTACGCGGCAGGACTTGCGGTCGGTTTCTGGAAAAACGTGGATGATCTCCGCGCCAATTGGGCCAAAGACCTCGAATTTTCGCCGGCCGTCTCCGAGGAGAAACGCGAGGAAAACTATAAAGGCTGGAAGAAGGCCATAGAAAAGTCCAAAGGCTGGATAGACTAGATTTTTGACGGATGATATTTGCGGCAAACCGTGGGCGGCACAGCTCACGGTTTGCAATTACGTATGGGGGTGGCGTAATTGCGATTGTCCGCTATTTGCGGCGATTACGACGTTATAGTTATTGGAGCCGGGATAAGCGTCGGCACTATTGCCCGCGAACTGTCCCGGTACGATTTGAAGACGGCGGTGCTGGAGAGAGCGTCGGATATTCCGTACGGTTCCAGCCGCGCCAACAGCTCCATGATACACGGAGGATTCGACGATAAACCGGGTACGCAGAAGGCCAGATTTTGCCCCGTTGGCAACAGGATATATCACGACCTGCACGAGGAACTGGATTTCAAATTCAAAAAATGCGGTTCTTTCGTCTGCGCCATTGGACCGGATGAGGAGAAACATCTGGAGATGCTTCTCGGTCAGGGTAAAGCGAACGGAGTGCCCGGGATCGAGATAATAAGCGGCGACACGTTGAGGGCCCGCGAGCCGAACGTTTCATGTGAGATAACCGCGGCACTTTGGTCGCCGAGCGGCTCGATAGTGAATAATTTCGAAGCGTCGCTGGCGTTCATCGAAAACGCCCGTCAAAACGGCGTTGATTTATTCATGGAAACTGAAGTGACAGGGGTGCTGTTCAGCGAGGACGGTTCGCACGTTAGAGGAGTGTCAACGCGTCGAGGGGATTTTACTTCGCGCGTTGTTATAAACGCGTCCGGCGTGAACGCGGACAAAATATCCAGAATGGCGGGGGACGACAGCTTTATCATTCATCCGACGAAGGGCGAGTATTTTATATTTGACAGGCGAGTGGGGGATATCGTCACGTCGTTCTTCTTTTCGTGCCCGTCGGATAAGGGCAAAGGCGTCACGGTGACCAGTACTGCCGACGATAATCTCCTTATAGGCCCGACGTCCGTGCATCAAGCCGACAGAGAGGAACGGGCCACGACAAGGCCCGGCCTCGAAGAGGTTTTCGAGGGAGCGCTGCGCCTGATTCCAAATATACCAAGAAGCATGGCTATAACCACTTTTTCTGGTGTCAGGGCAAATTCCAAGAGCGGAGATTTTCATATAAACGCGCTTTCCAGACCCAGAGGCTTCGTAAACGTGGCGGCCATTAAATCGCCCGGTTTCACCAGCGCCCCAGCTATAGCCGTGCATGTGGCGAACATGCTCAAGGAAACCATGGGCGACCTCGTGAAATTCTCTCCCAATACGAAATTTGTGCCGGAGAGGCGCCATATACCGAGGTTTGCCGATATGTCCATGGAGGAGAAGGAACGCATTGCGAAGACCGATCCGAAGTGGGGACAGATAGTGTGCCGCTGCGAGAGCGTCACGGAAGCGCAGGTAGTGGAAGCCATAAGGCGCGGAGCGCGTACTCTGGCCGGCATTAAGTTATGGGTGCGTCCTACTACGGGGCGCTGCCAGGGAGGGTTCTGCTCTCCACGCGTTGTGGAGATACTCGCGAGGGAATTGGGAGTGTCTCCCCTCGATATAACGCGTCATGGAGATGATTCTTACATGCTGACAGGCGCGACAAAAGCGCCTCTTCTGCCGGGGGAACCGTTATGAGTGATACGAGACTAGTGGATGTTGCGGTGATAGGAGCGGGACCCGCCGGTACCGCCGCCGGTTATGCGGCTCGCAGAGAGGGAGCCGAACGGGTTGTGGTTTTCGAGCGTGACTGGGAACCCGGAGGAATACTTCAGCAGTGTATACACCCAGGTTTTGGTCTGCATACTTTCGGAGAGGAACTGACCGGGCCGGAATATATGCACCGCTATCTCGAAAAAGCAAAAGACGCGGGAGTGCGTTTCGATCTCAACACGATGGTCTTTCAGATGGACAGACCAGTGGAGCGGGACGGCAAAAAATACGCCAGTTTTTGGACGATGAACCCGAATCGCGGCATCGAACATATCGAGGCCAAATCGCTAGTGCTGTCCATGGGTTGCCGTGAGCGTCCGGCGGGAGCCTTGGGAATAGCTGGATCGAGGCCGTCCGGCGTGTATACGGCGGGGACTGCCCAGCGTTTTGTCAATATGGAAGGACTCATGCCAGGTAAGAAGGCGGTCATCATGGGAACCGGCGACATAGGTCTCATAATGGCGCGCCGCATGGTACTCGAAGGCGCGGAAGTCGTGGGAGTGTTCGAGATAATGCCGTGGGTATCGGGGCTGCGCCGCAATATCGCCCAATGCCTCGACGATTTCGGCATTCCGTACTACCTCAATCATAGCGTCTGCGAACTGCACGGAAGAGGGCGTCTCGAAGGAGTAACGGTCGTGGAGATAGGCTCCGACAGGCATCCGGTTCCGGGAAGCGATAAATTTGTCGCCTGTGACACTCTGCTTCTGGCGGTTGGCCTGATACCGGAGAACGAGCTTTCCCGCATGGCCGGCATAGAGATAGAGTCTATGACGAACGGCCCCTCCGTCAACGAGTTTATGCAAACCAGCGAGGAATGCGTATTTGCGGCGGGAAACGTGGTGGTAGTATATGACCTGGTCGATTTCGTCTCTCAGGAGGGCGAGCGCGCCGGGATGTACGCCGCGCGATACGCCGCCGGAAATCTCAGGAAGGGAGCGAGATCCTTCAGGGTCGTGCCGGGGAACAACGTGCGAATACTTTCTCCGCAGGTCTTGACGGCTGGGAGCGACGTAACCGTATACCTGAGGGTAGGGGAGCCGGTCGAAGGAAAATGCAGGCTTTTCACGGAGCCTGGCGTTTTTTCGAAAAACCTGCGTTATGCCCGCCCAGGCGAAATGAACGAGCTGAGGGTGAGCGCGGAATATCTTGCGGCTCTGCCGCCTGATGTGACAAGTATAACCGTCGGCCTGGAGGTGTCCTGAATGCGGGAAGTGAAAAAATTCCTGTGCGTGTCATGTCCGGTAGGGTGTTCACTGACCGTGACTATGGAAGATGGCGCTATCCTGAGTATAGAGGGCAACACATGCCCTCTCGGCGAAAAATACGCGCGTAACGAAATTGCGAATCCCGTACGTACTTTCACATCGACCGTCAGGGTCGACGGCGGTTCCCTGCCGGTGTGTCCCGTGCGCAGCAAAACGCCGCTGCCTCTCTCGAAAGTGTTCGACGTGGCGAGAGAAGTGGCTAAACTAAATGTCAAACCTCCTATCGACGCAGGGCAGACGCTTATTGAAAATGTATGCGGCACAGGCGCTGATATTATAACGAGCAGGCCTCTGCCGAAAAAATGAACGAAACGGGCGGCCGATACGGGAATCCCGTATACTGCCGCCTGTTCAAACCGATGGCCTGGAAAGCGCTGTTTGATTCGCCAAAACGATATTTCGTCACTCTTTAGGCCCCTAACGATAGATCGGATTTCCCTCTATTCTATCAGCATCGCGTCTCCGAAAGAAAAGAACCTGTAGCGAAAGCGTATCGCTTCGGCATAGGCGTTCATTATGTTTTCGTATCCTGCGAAAGACGCCGCCAACATGAGGAGGGTGCTTTGAGGCAGGTGGAAGTTGGTAATTATCGCGTCAGGAATCTTGAAGCGGTAGCCCGGTTTTATGAATATGTCAGTCTCCCTGCCACCCGGCGATATAACCCCGTCTTCGCCCGCAAACGATTCCAGCGCGCGGACCACTGTAGTACCTACCGCCACGATTCTGCGTCCCTGTGACTTCGCTCTGTTGATGGAGTCAGCGCATCGCTTGATAATCTCGCATCTCTCCGAATGCATTTTGTGTTCCTCTATATTGTTTGTCTTTACCGGGCGGAACGTGCCAATCCCCACATCCAAGGTAAGAAATTCGATATCGGCTCCGCGCCTTTTGAGTTCTTCCATAAGCTCCGGAGTGAAGTGAAGCCCGGCCGTGGGAGCCGCCACCGAACGTTTTTTGGTTCGGTCGGCGTAGACCGTCTGGTATCTCTCCTCGGGTATTTCGGTGTTTTTGATGTACGGGGGCAGCGGAATCTGTCCGCAGCGCTCGAACAGAACGTCCGGGTTTATTCCTTCCGGTATGCTCACTAAACGTCTGCCGTCGTTCAGGCGTTTGCCGACGCATATCGTTCCGCCGTCCTCTGTCTTCACGAGAGATCCTGGCGGCAGCCTGCGGCCGGGTCGAACCAGGGCAACCCAGTCGCTCGCGTTTCCGGCGGGAGAGAGGAAAAAAATTTCCGCCGCCGCGCCTCCGGGGATTTTTCTGCCCAAAATCCTTGCCCGGAAGACGCGCGTATCGTTCATGACAAACAGATCGCCTTCGCGAATCAGGGACGAGATGTGTGAAAATAACCGGTGTTCCGGTCTTTCGCCAGATCTGAAAACTCTCATCAGGCGTGAATCGTCCCTGCGGCGGAGGGGAGTTTGCGCTATCAGTTCCGGTGGTATCGGGTAGTTGTACGACTCTATGTCATACAGGTTCACACGATCTTTCCCCGCTTTGTCATTTTGCGATCTTCGTGTCGGGGAAGTAGTGATTCAATATCTCTTCGCATTTCATGTTGTTTTCAGCCATCGCCTTCGCGCCCCACTGAGAGAGCCCCACTCCGTGTCCCCAGCCTTTGCCCGTAAATACGAAATTTCCTTTTCCGGCCGCTGCTGGGGTGGGTTGAGC
>JAISYN010000075.1 GCA_031269915.1 Synergistaceae bacterium | reverse complement strand
GATTTCTTCCTGCGTTTGATTAGGCTATTTATTATCCGAGATGATTTTGCGGAAATGCAGGTAATTAAAGCAAGATGCGAATTTCATCTCGGTTTTTATATAATCTGGGATTACCCACGAGCCAGTCAGCGTACATTCGCGCCTGTCCCGCTCTGTATTCGCCTCTGTACTCGGTGTTATCCTTCATATTGGACAATGCTTTTCGTATGGCGTCGGAATTCACGTCGTTGAGCCGAAGTCGTTTCGTCTGTCCCTTCCATCCGCAATGCTCCAAAATTTCGTCTATCAGCGTCTGGCCCTCGCGATCTCCATCTCCGACGTTCACGACGGTATCGGAAGGGCTGAGGCCCCGTATCAGTTTCTTCAAGCTCAAAAACAGAGATTTCGTCCGCTCTTTCTCTTTGAGTTTCCATCTATCCGGCACGTACAGCAGAGTGTCGCGGCTCCATTTTTTGTATGCCGGATCATAATCCTCCGGCTCGCAAAGCTCCAAGAGATGGCCGGAAGCCCACGCAACGATATCGCCGCTGTGCTCGCCGCACCGGATAAAATTTTCCTCTCTATTTTTCGCGCCCGGCAGGACGTTCGCCAAAGCCTTTCCGACAGATGCTTTCTCAGCCACATACAAATTTGTCAATTCCAGTCCTCCCTGGATTTATAGTCTTTACAGGCGCTTACGCGTCAGTTCCAATTAAGGAAGGTAGATCGTCTTGAAGAAAAAATTCGCCGTGTTGTATGTTTTAACCACCTCGCTCTGCCTGTTGACATTCGCTTTCGTCCTGTTTCACGCTCTGGGATACCGCGTCAACCGTTCGACCTCCCTGCCCGGACATGTCTACCGGATAACTGCTATCGGAGAGAATGAATCGCTTATAATCGGCGACCGCGTTCTCATCGACCTCTCGAAAGTTTCAAATCCTGTCATCAAGCGGGGAATGGAACGCGGATACGTGAGCAAGGCATGGAACCAACCCATGCTCAAACAAATCGGCGCTGTCCCAGGAGATTCCGTCGCGCTCAAAGACGGATATCTGTTCGTGAACGGCGAGGCGGCGGGAAAAATGACCATCGCCTCGCGGGATTCCTTCGGAGGCGAACTTTTTCCTTGGCCGACGCCAATAACTCTCCCGCCGTGCCGATACTGGCTCACTTCCGAGCCTGAACGGGGCTTCGATTCCCGCTATTTCGGCCCACTCGACCGCAACGCTTTCACTCATAAGGCTCGTCCCGTTTTCTAAGGTTTTGTCTGTTTGCCCGTCCGTCCCCAGAAATACGGGAACGGAAAAACAACGTCCCTCTGGACGAAAATCCCCATCTTCTTTCCGGGCCGGATTGAAATAGTCGGCTGAATGTCGGCGGCCCTGTTCATGACCTTCGTCCCCATGTCGATGATGGAGCCGGCTGCGCTTTCCGCGGCCACGTCGCGAGGGCTCTTGTTTTCGCTATTCCCGCCCGAATCCCCGTCGTACACTATCTCCGCCCCTGCCACAAACACGGAAGCAAGGAGCGCGGACTTCAGCATCGTCCCCCAATGCTCGTTTACCTTGCCTGACAAACCCGAATACCCGGCCTGGTCGATGCCGGGGCTTCCGGCTATATCGAGCGTCGTACCATTCGGGAAAATGAGCCTGTTCCAGACGAGAAGCACGCGCCGCTGACCAAAGCTCACCCGGCTGTCGTAAACGCCCAACATTCGCGCGCCTTTTGGGATGAGGATATATTTGCCAGTGGCCGTATCCCATACGTTCTCCGAGACCTGGGCTATCACGCTGCCCGGCAGATCGGAGTTTATGCCGGTCATCAGGAGGCCCGGTATTATCGTCCCGGCTTTCAGTTCGTATGGGAATTGCTGAGGCACGGGGAGGCTCGCCGAATACCCCTGCGGCGTCATCGAGCCGCCCCCGTTGCCCCCTCGCAGAAAGTTTTGTTTCCCGGCCTGTCCGTTGGGGTCTGGAGCTTGTTGCTGCGCGAGCGCGGCCATTGCCGCAGAATCCATGATTCGCGGCATTGCGCTGGCGTCGCTCCCTCTATCCGCTGCGGTATTTGGGGAGCCGAATTTTTCCGGCTGGAAATCATCGACGACGGGCTTTGCCGTAAGCGCCTGCATTTTCAGCGTTCTCAACTGGCTCGCCATCTGCGCGTCGTCCCTGTTGGAGCTATAACGCGGCAGTGTTGGGACTGGCCGCGTTACCGGCTCTTTAACCGTTCTCTCTATGACAATCCTTCGCGTCTGAGGTTCGGGCTTGTCCGAGGATACCGCTTGCGGAGCGGAATTCCTGTCCCGCCTCATTGACGCCGCCAGTTCGGCGAAACCGGAGGGCTGTGGGATTCGGTAATTTTTCGCCGGGTCTTCCCGGACATCGCCGGACTTGAACTTAGCCTGCACCGTTATTCCAAACAGCAGGACGGCGACGCCGAGGATGAACACCGCTATGATCCGTTTGCTGTAGCCTTTCGCCTCTTTCCCGCTTCGCCCGACCTGAACCTCGGCGTTTTTTTCACCTGCCATCGTTTGTGCCAGCTCCTTTCCCATGTCCCGCGAACCTCGCCATCATTACCCTTCTGTTCTCCATCGCGTCGCGTTCGATGTTCCGAGCTTTGCCGCTCGCACTGACCCACATGCCGAAACATATCCCGAGCGCTAACGGCAGAAGCAGGGACAGGACGAAAACGAACAGCGCCAGCCAGCTATCCCACAGCAGAGACCACGCTAGAAACAAAACGCAGGCGACCTCGAACAGGAAAAAATACAAAAGATATCTCCCGACTTTCTTCATGCCCTCATATCTTTTGCGGTCGCGATCCGCCGCTCTTTCCCGATACGGTTTTCTCATGGCGGGGCCTCCTTACCGCTTTCCGAGCCTTGTCAGCACAACCCTGTCCTGCTGGGCTCCTGTGCCGGCGATGAGCGCCGCTTTGTCGAAAATCCTGTCGACGACATACATGTCCTCGGCGGCGCGGTAATTGGCCAAGACCTCTTTTTTATGCTCGAAGACGACGAGAACCGGGGCCTCGACGCTGCGCTTCGCCGCGCCGCGCTTGAACTGGATATACGTTTTTATGCCGTCGTCCCAGACCCGGACGGGCTTCCAGCGCAGGGAATCCTTGCCCCGTATCTCATAGTCGAGGTGCAAATCCTCGGGATTGACCGAATAGCCGGAAGCGAGAGAAACGCTGTTCTCCCGCTCCTTTCTTTTTTCATCCATGAAGGCGCTCCAAGCCTTCGCGGAATCGTCCGGGTAGTTGAAGGAGACGGAGGGCATGAAATCCTTCGCGCTCGACATCAGATCGAGCTGATATGTCCGTCTGTCTGTGTTTACGATTACATTGGTCGAAATGTCGGCCATGAGAGGCTTTATCAGCACGTGGGTCTGTTCCGCCTCGCCAGACCCCGACTTGCTGGGGACGAACGTCCACCGCACGGAATCTCCGGGGTGTACGCCCGTGACAGCCTCGCCAGGCTGCAAGATGATGTCCGTGACATACATGGGCCGGCATACGATTTTAGGCGTATAGCTACTGTAAGTTATGACGACGGAACCGGATACCCCTGTAGAGGGAGGAACCGCGCCCTTCGCCTCGCCGTATTCCTTCACGAGTTCAAGGGCTTTTTCGTCTATCTGTCTCAAAGTCAAATCCTCGAATACGTCCGCCCATCGGCGCGCCCTCTGTTCATCCTCGTATTCACTCGCCGTTATTTCCCCCGCGTCTCGCGTGCCTGCCGGCATCGCGCCGCCCAATCCGTCAAACTCGAAATCCGGTTCGCTGTCAGGCAGCCCCACGCCATACTGCCGCGCGCTCCTCAACTGATCCGCGTACTTTTCGGGATACCCGAGATCGATCTTCTGCCCGCCTTCCCCGTCCGCCATGAGAATGAGGTCGTCGATATCGACCTTTATCAGCTTTCCGTCATACTCGATCTCCACCAGTTCCTCCGGTTCGGACTTTTGGGAAACGGAACTCGAATTGTCAAGTTTTTCGGCGAAGTTTTTGAAATCGTTCGAGACGATTTCCCATGTCTCCGAACACTCGCCAGAGACGGGAAAAACCAGGGCATGACACAGCAGCAACGAGCACAGGGCCGAAAATAACATTTTCTTCATTGTCACATTCCTCCATTTCATTTGCGTTTCAAAGGACTTCCGAGAAATTGAAGTCCGTCACGAAAATCCCAAGCGGGTTTTGCAGGACTTCCCGCATCTCGTTCGGAGCGACCACGGCGGTGGAGAAAATTCCCCGGTAGTGTTTCGTCGAAACTTTGTCGCCGCCGAGGGTATACCGTTCCTCCGTCCACTCGGCCTGCCAGGTATCGGCGCTCATCGGCAGGACGCTGTTGACCGAGACCGATACAGTCTCCGATTCGCCTATGACCACGGGGTTGTTCAGATTGAAATACTCCTGATACTTTTTTTCAGCCGCCGTGTTCGTCGGGGTGCTGCTGTAGATGAAATTCATCAGGTGAAGCTGCGCCTCCGGGTCGTTGAACACGGTTTTGAGCGACCAGACGTAACGCCCGACGTGGGCCGTCAAGAGCCTGGCGTCCACCTTCGAGGCGGCCGCCGGCTCTACCGCTATTTCGTATCCGTGCTCGTCAACCTGTACGATATAAGGTACGACCGTGACGCGCCCCGCCATGTAGATGACCGCGCATACGCAGGCCGCGCAGCACAGGAGCAGGGCCGCCGAGATACGCCGCCATTGAGCCGCGTTCTTCGATAGATGACCGTAACGCTCGGCGGCTTCCGTCCGCCCCGCGAGAAACGGATCGGCAGCCAGAATTTTGGATTCCTCATTGCCAATGCACGCCATTTGCCATTACCCCTTTTTCTTTCTGTCGGACTCGAAGATTCCCCATGAATCGTCAGGCGATCCGTATATATCCTTCGCTTCTTTCGCGCTGCCCGCGATGGTCACGTTCCCGGCGGGCTGAGTGGAATTGACCGGCTGTCCGCTGTTTTGGGAGGACGGCGTTGTATACGCCCCGGCGCCGTGAACAGAACCGGATGGATTTGACTTGGAATCTCCGGGCGTCGTTGAAATATCTGGAGCTGATGTCGTACTGTTCGGGGGCGCCGAGACCGTATTCGCGGAACCGCCGCGGACATCGGCGAACTGAGCGTTCCGTTGAAAATCAGAGTAAATTCGCTCTCCCGCCGCCCTTGGGCCTCCCGCTTGAGGGCCGGTCATGATCGTCTTGAACGCTTCCGACGCCCCGGCTTTTCTTGCCTCTCCCGGCGTCGATCCAGTGTCTTTCGACGCCTGAGCCGTGTATTGATACGCCTGCGCTGCCTGAGAGACCAGAGAAGCGCCGCCTATCATCTTCTGCGCCGCCATCCGGCTCGTGTTGATGACCGTCATTCCGAGAGCGGCTCCGGCCATCGCCGCGCTCTTGACCATCCCGCCGTCCATGCCGGAAACCGATCCGGTCATGACGGACGACGCGAACTGCGGTACGGCTTTGACGAGCATGTAAAACCCGATGAGCGCGCAGGACATGGGCATGAGAAATGAAAATACGCTGTCGGCGTTTTCAAGCTGCGTGGCTATCATCCCCGGCCACGTTGACATGATGTTGCGTACCGCTCCCAGACACAGGCAGAGCATGAGCATTTTGACGCCCACGGCGGCAAGCGCCTTGATGTACCCCAGAAACATGTCTCTGAAATACCCTATGGCGAAAAACGGC
>JAISYN010000059.1 GCA_031269915.1 Synergistaceae bacterium | reverse complement strand
CGCCGCTTCCTTCACGGTTTTGTCCATGTGCCGCTCGATGTACATAAAACCCAAGGCCTCCCGTCGTCCGATTAAACATCCAATATCATTATAGCCGAAACACGAACGGAAGGCAACGGGGAATAAGCAAAAACGCGCGCGCTGAGCCGGAGCCTGTGGCGCGCGCGTTTCTTTGCAATTTGCAATATGAGTGAGACCGCGCCGGGGCTTTACTCCGCCGCCTCGAGGAAGCGGTGCAGGACGGCGGCGACCTCGTCGCGCGTGGCCCTGCCCTGCGGGTCGAAGATGTTGCCGGGCCTGCCGTTGAGCACGCCGGCTGCGGCGAGCGCCTGCACGGCCTCCCGCGCGTAGTCCGCGACGCCCGCTTCGTCCGCGAAGACAGATATTATTTTTGAGATAAAGAAATTTTAATGTCAATAACTTTTAATTGCATTTAAGAGACCATGGTGATACAATAACCGCAAAAGGAGCGGTTATAATACCAAATGTCAACGAGTCCGCATAGCCCCTGATAGGAGATTGCTTTATGGGAATAAGCTACAAAAAATTATGGAAGCTCCTTATCGATAAAAATATGAAAAAGGGCGATTTGCAAAGGGCAGCCGGAATCAGTACATCGAGCATGGCAAAATTGTCTAAAGGCGAAAACGTACACACGGACATACTCGTCCGAATATGTAAAGCGCTGGAATGTGATACGGGTGATATTATGGAAATTGATAAAGAAGACATGCAGGAGGAGCTATGTTAGGTGCAATTATCGAACATACGGATGAATATATATTCTCAAAACCGAAAACCGTGCGCAAGAGTCTTGGCCAGTTTTTCACGTCAAAGGAAACGGCCTGTTTTATGGCGGGTCTGTTTAATATCCCCAACCAAAGCACAATCCGCATACTTGACCCGGGTGCTGGTTCTGGAATACTGTCAGCAGCGCTTATTGAAAGGATAGAACGACAAGCAGCGCCAAACCAGAAAGTTGACCTCACTTGCTTTGAGACGAATCAGGATATTTTGCCATTATTGCGGTCTAACCTTGAAATTGTCAGGAGCGCTTCGCAATTATCCTTGAATATCCGCATTATTGATGAGAACTACATCATGTCCCAGTCAAACGATTTTTCCATGAATCTGTTGGCTTCAGTCAATCCTATGAAATTCGATATGGTTATTGCCAATCCACCTTATTTCAAGCTGTCAAAAGATGCTCCGGAGGCAGTGGCAATGAAGTCAGTTTGTTATGGCGCACCCAATATATATTTTTTATTCGCGGCGATGAGCCTGTTTAACTTGCGGGATGAAGGCGAGATGGTTTACATCATACCGCGCTCGTGGACTTCCGGCGCATATTTTTCGCGCTTCCGCAATTACTTTTTAAGCCAAGGCCGATTAACGGATATTCATTTATTTGACAGCAGAGACAAGGTGTTCGATAAAGAGAGTGTCTTGCAAGAGACTATGATTGTTAAGCTGAGGAAGACTAAAACCACCCCTGGGATTATTAAGATGAGTTCTTCCGTTGATTCAAATGACTTCGGTCAAAATACGCTGTTAACTGTTCCTTATGATGTTGTCGTTTCCAGTAAGGATAATTATGTTTACCTTGTTCGGACAGCGGATGAAATTGATGTCATGAGGAGCGTTAACTCCATTGGAAATCCTATGCCAAGTATCGGCTTAAAGATGAAAACCGGCTTGACCGTCGATTTCAGAAACCGCGAACTGCTGCGGAACTCAACAGGAGATCATATTGTTCCCTTGTTTTATGCCCAGCATATAAAAGATGGGCAAGTCGTTTTTCCGATAGGCAAAAAAAATGAATATATGACCGACGAGTTGCCGGGTATGGTTCAGTTAAATAGGAATTATTTGTTTGTGAAGCGCTTTACATCGAAGGAGGAGCGCCGCCGTCTGCAATGCGGTGTCTACCTTGCGCGGCGATTCCCTGAGTACAAAAAAATCAGTACGCAAAACAAAATCAATTTTATCGACACAATTGACGATTCAGAAATGTCGGAAGAACTGGTTTATGGGCTATACATTATCCTCAACTCGTCGCTGTATGATATGTATTATCGTATTCTGAACGGTTCAACTCAGGTAAACGCCACAGAGATGAACGCCATTCCAGTTCCGACAAGGCATGAAATTGAGCGGCTCGGCCGAAAAATGATGGATAAAAAAGATTTCACGACCGCATTTTGTGATAGGCTTTTAGAAGGGATTGTCAATGGCTAAACTGGATGACGCAAGGAGTGTTCTCTCGTCTCTCGAAATGCCATCTGCTCAACGGAGTGATGTTTGCTGTTACGCGCTTCTCGCTATGGCGGGAGTTGGCGAAAATGATAGCTGGGCTGATGCGACCAACAATTGGATTCGGATTCACGATATCATCCAATTCACAAGCGATCATTATGGCGTTCGGTATGCTGAAAACAGCAGAGAAACCATCAGAAAACAGGCTTTGCACCATTTTAGAGCTGCGGCAATCATTGAGGATAATGGCAAGGCAACCAATTCACCCAATTACCGCTATCGGCTGACGGAAGAGGCATTGGTTCTTTTTAAAGCATATTTAACTCATACTTGGGATAATGTTTTGAAGGAATTCGCCACTAAACACGACACTCTTGTTGAGCTTTACTCATCGAAGAAAAAAATGCAGAGAATGCCTGTTGCTGTGAATGAAGAAGTGCTGTTCTTTTCTGCGGGACTGCATAACAGACTTCAAAAACTCATTATTGAGGAATTTGCATCTCGATTTGCACCGTATTCTGAGTGCTTATATGTCGGTGATACAGCCGAGAAAGACTTGGTGAAAAACGCAGAAAAACTCAAAGCGCTCGGTTTTTCAATCACCTTGCATGACAAAATGCCCGATGTTGTCCTATATAGGGCTGATAAAAACTGGATATATTTTATCGAAGCTGTCACCAGCGTCGGCCCTATGGACGTCAAAAGGATTCATGAGATTCGTCAGATGACTATGAGGGTGACTGCCGGCAAAGTTTACGTTACGGCATTCCTTGATTTCAAGACGTACAAGCGCTTTTCTGATTCCCTGGCATGGGAAACAGAAGTGTGGATTGCAGAGATGCCTGACCACATGATTCATTTGAATGGCGACGCCTTTCTGAGGCCACGAGGGTAGAATGACGAATTAAGATTTCTTCCGGGGAACGCAAAAAACAAAGCAAAACCCCAGAATTCCATATAGAATTCCATATATGCAAACTATGTTTAAAAAACGCTTGCTATTTTCGCACCACATGCTATAATTAGCCGTAAAGGGAATTTATTGCTCAAGGGGATCCCCAGAGACCGCCGGGGGTTCCCTCAATCCTTGCGAGGCCGTCCAGGCCTCGCGGCGGCCTTTGCTTGGGCTTCGGTTTTCGGGACGGGCGGGGGCGGCGCGGGGCCTGGGCGGCGGCCATGGCTAAAGGGAGGTGCCGACATGCAGGAATCCTACGAATTTTTAAAGAGCTGCCAGACCTATTACCTCGCCACCGACGACGGCGGCCAGCCGCGGGTACGGCCCTTCGGCACCGTCGAGATATTTGACGGCAGGCTCTACATCCAGACGGGGAAGTCGAAGGACGTGTCGAAGCAGATAGGCGTGAACCCCAGGATAGAGCTCTGCGCCTTCAACGGCGACAGATGGATACGCGTCCAGGCCGTCGCCGTCAACGACGACAGGCGCGAGGCCAAGCTGCACATGCTCGAAGCCTACCCCCAGCTTAAGGACAGGTATTCGGCCGACGACGACAACACGCAGGTGCTGTACCTGAAGGACGTGGTCGCCACGATCTCATCCTTCGCCGGGGAACGCGGACGCTGAGCTTCTAGGGCGTTACTACTCACCTACTTAAATCGAAACTACTCACACGCCGCGGCAGTCTTTGTCCAGATCGGGTTCTGGGGGCGATTTTGGCTCCCGGAGCGTACTAGAAGCTACGTGAGGAAGCCAATAATCGCAGCCAGGTTCCGAGATGGGCAAAAATGGCGTGGCGGGTGAGT
>JAISYN010000056.1 GCA_031269915.1 Synergistaceae bacterium | reverse complement strand
GTGATACTGGCGACGCAGAATTTATCCGACATAGTGAACTCTCCCATAAGGCAAACCATTTTGGAGAGCTGTTTCACAAGGATTTTGCTCCCAAACCCATCGGCCATGAACGACGACCTGAAAGAACTCTATATGGGGCATCTGGGGCTTAATCGCCAGCAGGTGCGGCTCATTGCCACGGCCACGATGAAGCGTTATCAAAATAATAGTATAAATGCTTGTTATGGCTATATTCAAACAAGGGATAATATTTTATTGTACGGTATGTTATACGCAATTCTCTTCCCTGTGGATATCTGCTTTTCTTCATCCTCGTGTGTGTTTAACGCGATTATAATTCATGCGGTAAATGAAGTAATAAAAGTTCGTTGTTTATAAATGAAATACGGGAAATAATAAATAAATTACAAATTTCCCAGGAGAAAATTCATGTAATATCATTGCAAACAGCAAATTATGCTTAATATCGCAATGATATATGTAATCAGTAATATGTCCAAGCAAGTCTAACGAAGTCTCCAATTTCTGCTGCCGAATTTGGGGCGCTTGACGTATAAACCGCGTTGGATTAACGTATATTTACGTTAGTTCTTTTGAATTAAGGTATTGGGAGGTGGATAGCATTATGAGGTAGAGCAAATAAGGGAAGTGCCGTTAGTTGCCGATAGTCATGTTTCGGAAGAATTATTGCCGATGAGAGAGGAGTTGAGGAAATGAATACTGTTTTTAAACAAAAATGTATTTGGGCGTTTCAAGAAATTTTTAAGATGTTGCGATACACTCTGGGCGGGGAAATATTAACGCTGTCACTGGCTATTACCGTATTTTGCCTGCTGGGATTCCGATTAACACAAGAAGAACTTTTCAGCCGCGTAGGTATCGCTTCTTTTGGCATTGGGTTCTGTTCCGCTATAGTGATGTTTTTAGCGCAAAGCGCGGAGCGTTTAGCAAGCTGCGCTTTTTATTTCGCGAGGAAGCGGTTTGACTATGAAAAACGCAATTTGTCCGTTCCAATATTTAAGCCCTGCGAACGGGTATTTCTCAGGCAAGGTCAAATTCGCTCAAGAACAAACGCGCGCTCGCACAGGCGTTCCGCTCGCCCATCGTTTGCCAGCGTCGCAGAAGGAGACGACGACTCAGACTCTGACCCAGACCGAAGAAAGTTTCTTTCTTGTACCGCGCCGCTAAAATCTAATCAGTTAATTTCCCCCAAAAATACAAAAGCAGTCAGTTTAAAAACGAAACGACATCTTGTTGGGTGTTGCGGTAACTATTGTATCCCTCGTTTGCTTTGCGAAAGGAGGGATATGAGATGATGGGACGACAGCTCGACGTAAAAGATGTCGCCAAAAAGCTCAAAATTTGCCGCGCGACAGTCTATAACCTTGTCAAAAATAACCCTGATTTCCCATCGCAAAGGAAAATTAACAGGGCCGCCCGTTGGGACGAAGGTGAAATAGACGCTTTTTTGGAGAAATGTCCAAGAGGCGCCTACGGTGAGTGTGAAAAATGAGTGAAGATAAGAATTACTCAAAGATTTACGCCGCCGCCCAATTGCTGTTCTCTCCCTCACAGGTTGTCGAGTTGAGAGCGATTTTCAAGAACGGCAGGGTGGATTCCGGGTATTTCGACGATTTTGACCTGCTCGCGGACACCGCCGCGTCTCTTGACCGGCGCCCGGAAGTGACCGGCGTCTACTGGACATTGAACCCCGTCAACCCGGATTGTATTCATCGGGCTAAGAATCGTATGCGCGAATGGGCTTCAAAGAGCAATGGCGGAGCGACGACATCGGACAGGGAAATCCTGAAACGCGGATTCATCCTTACCTCACGGATTTGCAAGGTCTACGGGACGACAGCGCGAAAGGGCGACAATACGCCGGAGCGTCCGCACAGACGATCTGTTTTACTGCCAATTCGGAGTAGTATCACGCTGACAGCTGAACAGATTGAAGCGGTGGCTTCGCTCATGCCGGAAAATCCGCGGTCAAAGCCCGGACGTCCGCGAAAAAACGCGTCCGCGGTTATCGACGTGCCCTCATGGGTTGAAGAACATCTCGGCCATATCACGATCACGGAGAAAAAGGCAAAAGACGGCGTTGACCTGTACGTTCTCTCGGAATGCCCGTTTGACCCTCAGCACAAAGCGCCGGATTCGGTCATCGGACAAATGTCCTCCGGCGCCGTGTTCTTCAAGTGCTTCCACAATTCCTGCCAAGGCCATGATTGGAAGAAGTTAAGAGAGCGGTTCGATTCTAAAGGCGCGTCGCTTTGGGAAGAAAACGATACAAATCAAAAAGAACCTCGTGAATTTATCGAGGCTTTGCGCGAATCGACCGGTTTGCCGGTTGTTGAAGTTGGCGGTGGGCAGTTGCGCGATGTAGTGGCAGCCGTAATTGACACTTTCAAAAGCGCTATGGGAGAAAACGGTCCGCTGCTGTATGTCAGAGGCGGCAGCCTCGCGCGGATCGCCGCGGATTCGAATGGGCGGCTCAAGCCGGGTATCGTTGCGTCCGCGGCTATGCCGGAAATCATGTCCCGCGCGGCTAACTTCGTTCGAATCGGGAAAAACGGCTGCGTTGACGTGTTTCCCCCCGAGAGCATAGCTAAAGCCATCGTGAACCGTGACGGCTGGCCGTTCCCGGAGTTGAAGGGCATAGTGGAAATTCCCGTGCTCCGCAAAGACGGAAGCGTTTTGAAGACGCCGGGATATGACGGCACATCGGCGCTCTACTATCATCCTGTCGGTTCCATGCCAGTCATCCCGGAGAACGCGACAAAAGAGGACGCGATAACAGCCGCGCGGTTCATCCTCGATATTCTGTCGGACTTTCCGTTCCAGGACGACGCTTCGCGTGACAACGCGGTCGGTATGTTGTTGAGCGCCATAATCAAGGAGATAGCCGGTCTCGTTCCCATTGCCCTGATAGACGCTCCTACGAAGGGAACGGGAAAGACACGTCTCGCGCAGCTCGCCTCAATCGTGGCTACCGGCAGGGAAACGCCGCTCTCTCCGGAGGTCAGAGATGATGAAGAGTGGAGAAAACAGATCACCTCCATGCTCATCGCGGACCGGCAGGTGGTCATCATCGACAATATCGAGAGAACGCTTCGCAGTGGACAGCTCGCGGCCGTACTCACGACATCCGAGTGGTCGGACAGGATATTGGGCAAATCGGAAGCGCTTCATCTCCATTCGAGAACGATATGGATAGCGACCGGGAACAATATACGCCTCGGCGGCGATATAGCGCGCAGGGCGTATTGGATTAGGCTCGATTCTAATCTGCCAAGACCTTGGCTCCGTGATCCGAAAAATTTCAAGCGCGAGCTGCCGGCATGGGCCGTCTCTCACAGGACTGAGATTGTCGGGGCTCTCTTGACTATGGCGAGTGCTTGGTTCCGTGACGGCAAACCATCATGGGCTGGACGACCGCTAGGCAGTTACGAGACGTGGAGCCGCACGGTGGGAGGCATACTCGAATATTGCGGAATGACGGCTTTTCTCACAAACCTTGAAAACCTGTACGAACAGGCTGACGACGAGCCGGCGCAGTGGCCGGCGTTCTTTCAAGCCGTGCTGGACGTTTTCGGCCATGACGCGCCGTTCTCCACAAAGATATTGGCGGAGCGGATCATAAGCGATAACACCCTTAAATCCGCTCTTCCCGAAAAGCTGGGCGACGCGGGGGACAAGGGCTTTGCAACGAGGTTGGGTCTTGCATTGAGGAAAAGGAGGGATCAGGTTTACGAGACAGACGGAGGATTTTCACGGTTAGAGGAAGCAAAGTCGGATATACGCCGTCAAAAACCCCAATGGGAGCTGGTTTTTTCTCAGAGCGCACCCCCTGCACCCCATGCACCCCGTTATTCCGCCGATGCCGGGGAAGAAAAAAATATTCCTGAGAACTTACCGGAAATTTCAAATGAATTATTTTATTCGTTCCGAGAACGGACCGCCAAAGGGGGTGCAAGGGGTGCAGGGGGTGCAGGGGGTGCGGAGAACAGAATCGCCTCTGACGATTACGAATCTGATGAACGAGAGGCTATACAGAGCGAGTGGGAGGAGAAACCGTGCCAAGACCTAGCAGTCTGTCGGTTTTTCGGGACCTCAAACCGGCCCCAAGCCCATCCATGCATAATTTTGTCACATATGACCGAGGTTATTTCTTCTTTCTTCTG
>JAISYN010000350.1 GCA_031269915.1 Synergistaceae bacterium | reverse complement strand
TTTGGGCCCGGGAGGCGATGCCCGCCAATATGCCGGTTTCTCCGGAACCGGAGGAAATGAGCAGCATGTCCTCCGGTAATATAGCCGGCGTGACCGTTTCCCCAACGACATATACATCGAGGCCCATATGCATGCAGCGCATCGCGAAACATCGGGCGACGTTCCCGGAGCGCCCGAGACCGGCGACAAACAGCCTGTCCGCGCTGTTGATGGCGCCGAGCATGGCTTCTATCTCTGAATCTTTTACTTCGCTGAGAAATTTGGATTGTTCGGCGAGAACCGCCCGCATCATTTCCGTCACGGAGCGCTTCATTTCTGTGTCCCTTCCATTAGCTCGCGCAGCCGGTTCGCCGTTTTGGCCTTATCCGCGCTCCTTGTGACAGTTCCGCCCACGACAATGATGTCCGGGTTGCTTTTCGCGATTTCAGCGATGTTCCATTCGTTCACGCCTCCGGCGACGGCGAGTTCCACGCCGCTTGCCGAGCCGCGCAGAGCGATCAGATCTTCCAGGGGGCTGTTTTTTACATTTCGCGCGTCATAAGCCGTATGCGCGCACAGGATGTCCGCACCCATGCCGATCAGCTCGGAGGCCCTTTTTTTCAGGCCGCTCACCAGCATCATATCCACGAGAACCCGCGCCCCGCGGGCGTGGGACGATTTCAGCACGCCTTCTATCGTCTCGTCGTTGGCCAATCCCATCACGCTCACGCAATCCGCGCCCCTGTCGCATAACATCCCGGCCTCAATTTCCCCGCCGTCCATTATCTTTGCGTCCGCGAACACAATGTGGCGGGGATACGCCGTTTTTATGACATGAATCGCCTCCGCGCCGCGGCTCAATAACAGCGGAGTGCCTACCTCCACAATGTCGGCGTACGAGTTTACTTCGGCGAGAACGGCAAGCGCGTCGTACAGGTCGATATAGTCCAGCGCGATTTGCAGTTTCATGCTACGGATGATTCCGGCCAATTTTATTCCAGATTCGCATGGTAGGTCCACAGTGAAGACATGTCGAGCCCCCTGCTTCTGATGATGATCAACGCTATAATGTCCCCCAGCAGCATAACCGACTGTTCAAAGAGCGAAGACATTGGCTGTTCGGAGGCTATCTCTTCGGGCAGGCCGAGTTTGGTGCGTACCGGTATTCTCACCATGCCGTCGCTGTATTCTTTTATGCTGCTTTGTGTGTTGGAACCGATATGGATGACTGTCGCGCCGAGATACTTCGCCTTTTTCGCGATGTCTTTCGGGAAAATGGATTCCCCGCTGCCGGAAGCGGCTATCAGCAGATCTTCTCCAGTTATGGCCGGTTCGGTGATTTCACCGACATAGTGCGCGTCGATCCCGAGATGAGCCAGACGCTTTACAAAGGCTTGCAGGGAAAGCATGACGCGTCCGACGCCCACGACGAACACCTTGCGCGAACAGAGAATTTTTTCTATCAACGATTTGATCTGAGCCGCGTCCAGATGCGGAAGCGTTGTCTCCAGTTCGCGTAACACCAGCAGTGTGCTTTCGTCATACATTTTCTGAAAAGAATCCATCGAATTTCTCCCATCATATATTCTAAGCCGCCCATTCCAATTTCAAACCTGATAAAGGTCTCTCCGTTCCGAAATTGGAATATGCCGCGAACTTTACACGGCAATTGAGCCGTTTATAGCCTCCACGCTTTGCCGCAGCAGATTGACGCCGCCCGGAATGTCGCGTTTATCCAGACACGTGCTGCCGATCACAAAGTGTGACGCGCCGACCGCGGAAAAATCGAGGATATTTTGGATGGAAATTCTGCCGTCTACGGCGATTGCCGTGGAGGTTCCGCGCGCTTTTATCATCAGCGATAGATCCCCGATCTTGCGCGCCGCATACGTAATTTGCTTCTCGCATGAGTTCCACGCGTAGCCGGGATTGATCAGCATCAGCAGGACACAGTCGCAACTGTCCAGTATATATTCGAGGCACGAAAGGGACGTCGCCGGTTTGAGCGCCACTCCGGCGCGTACTCCGCGGCTATGTATCTTGTTTAGCATGTAGTCCACATGCCGCTCGCTTTCCGCGTGAAAGACAAGCTGCTGCACTCCGATGTCAAGCAATTCATCTACGAAATATTCGTTCTCGGCGGCCATCAGATGAACGTCAAATATCAAATCCGTCTTTTCCCGCAATTGCCGTATGGTATCCAGGCCGACAGGCAGGCTTGGGCTGAAATGACCGTCGATTATATCGATGTGCAGCATCTCTATGCCGGATTGTTTGAGCGCCTGCACCTGATTTGACAGGTCGCACATATCCAGACAGATGAGGGAAGGGCTCAGTATGGTCGATCTTTCCCAAATAGCTGGCATGTCCTGTTTACTTCCTTTCGTATTGTGGCAATATTTCGCTTGCCGCGCGTTCAAGTTCCGCGCGGGTGGGGAATGAAGGTACGGCCCCTTTTTTTCGCACGCATATGGAGCCGGCCAGATTTGACAGGCTGGAAGCGTTTTTCAGAGTTTCGAGTGTTATTTCATCGGTATTCGAAATTTTCTCGTCGAGAAGGGACATGAGGAAACATGCCCAAAATGCGTCGCCCGCTCCGGTAGTGTCCAGAGCGGGGATTGCATATCCATCGGAATGAAAACTGCGTCCGCCGAAGTGGCAAATGGAGCCGTCCTTGCCCAATGTGAGCACCGCCGCAGTTATTTTGTACCGCTTCATGACGTCCGGTATATTTTCAGCGCCGCCTATCAGGTATGCTTCCTCATCCGACACCTTGAGCAGATCGACGTATGGAAGCGCTCTGTGGATTTCTTCTCGCGCCGAAGCTTCGCTCTCCCACAACGGCGCCCGGTAATTGACGTCGAAGCTGACCATGCGTTTAAAACCGGAGGCTTTTTCCATGGCGTAATGAGTGGCCTGCCTCGCCGCGCCGCCGGAGAGGGAACAAGACCCGGCATGAACTATGGTCGCTGATTGCAGAGACGCTAAGGGTATGTCCTCACGCGTCAGCAGCATATCCGCGCCCGGTTTTCTTGCGAATGAAAACGAACGTTCGCCGCCAGGCGATAACGTGACGAAAGTAAGAGTCGTAAAAGCGTCTTTTGTGAAAGGTTCCCCGAGAATATCGACGTTGTCTTCACGCAATGTTCTCAGTAAAAGACGTCCAAAATCATCGTCTCCCACCTTGCCGCAAAAAGCGGAACGAATCCCAAGCCGCGAAATGGCAACAGCCACATTGGCAGGAGCGCCCCCCGGGTTTCCAATATAACCGCAAGGTTCGCCGCCGGATATAAAGTCGATAACTATTTCTCCGACGCAGACGATTGATGGTTTCATATATGTCTCCTTAGACTTACGCATGTTGGTCATGCGCTTTAGCAAGCATAACGTTGGATTATAT
>JAISYN010000338.1 GCA_031269915.1 Synergistaceae bacterium | reverse complement strand
GCCGGAGAGACGACTGTGCCTGGGGGACTCGTCTTTACGGCACAAGGGCGGGCTTCCCAGAGGAGAAGTTTTTTGCCGTTCGAAAACGTGAAAGCGCCCGGAAACGGGTGAGTAAGCGCACGCACGAGGTTATATATCTCGTGCGCCGGTTTCGACCAATCAATAACTCCGTCGTCTGGACGCCTGCGCCCGAAATACGTGGCGCGCGACTCGTCCTGTTCCCGCCCGTGTGCTGTTCCGGCCAGAATCGACGGCAGACTGCGGCGCAGCATTCTCCTCGCGGCGGGGATCAATTTTTTGAAAACGTCGTGCGCCGTATCGTCGGGACATATCGGAACTGCCTCCTGATCGACAATCCGTCCCTCGTCCGCACGCTCTGTCATGTGGTGCAGCGTTACGCCGGTCTCGTTCTCTCCGTTGAGAACGGCCCAGTTGACGCAGGCGCGCCCTCTATATTTCGGCAGCAGAGCGCAGTGAATGTTGAAGGCGCCCAATGATGCCAAATTCAGAATCGAAAGCGGTATTATCTTTCGGTACGAAAACGAGAAGATCACATCGGGGGCAATCTCCCGAATCTGGGTAATTTCAGCGTTCCCCAGTTTTTCCGGGGCGAGGTCGGGTATGCTGTTTTCTTTCGCGAGCCCGCGAACCGACCGGAACCACTTCTCCTCGCGGGGGTCGTCCTCGTGCGTGAATACAGCCGCAATGTCAAGACCCCTGGCGAGCGATTCCTCCAAACACTCGCATCCGATGGAACTGTAAGCGAAAATGACACATCGTTTTTTCATTGGCCTGCCTCTTTCGAAATTTCATCATCGGATTCGTAAATTTTTCGCACGACATAGCGGGGACGCCTCCGAACCTCTTGATAAATTCGTCCAACGTATTCGCCCTCGACGCCTATGCAGGATATTGTCACGCCCATCAGCAGAAAAAGAATCGCGAGCAGAGTGAACACTCCTTCGGCCTCCGGGCCGATCACGAGACGCCGGATGAACATATAAGCGGCGAAGATAAAACTCATGACGGAAATCAGAATTCCCGTCATGGTCACGGCGCGCAAGGGCGCCAGGGAGAATCCCGTCATCAGATCAAAATTCAAGCGTATCAAACGCAGCAGACTGTATTTTGAACGGCCCTGTTTCCGCTCCTCGTGATCGACATCTATCTCAATGGGATTAACCGCGAACTTCTGTGCCAGCGCGGGAATGAATGCGGTTGTTTCGGTGGAATCATTTATGATGTCTATGATATCGCGTCGGTACGCGCGCAACATACATCCGTAGTCATGCAGCGACAAGCCGGTGATTCTGTTGGTAATCGCGTTGACGGCGCGCGAGGCCGTCACTCGGAAAAAAGTGTCCCGCCTTCGCCTGCGGATCGTGCCCACGACGTCGTGCCCGTCTCGGACGCACCGTATCATTCGGGGAATCTCTTCGGGAGGATTTTGCAGATCGGCGTCCAGCGTTACGACAATATTTCCTTTCGCGATCTCGAATCCGGCCATGATTGCCAAATGCTGACCGAAGTTTCCGTTGAAATCGACGATCCTTGTCACGTCGGAACGCCGTTTCCAAGACCGCAGCAATAAAGGCAGCGTAGCGTCGCGGCTGCCGTCGTTGATGAAAATGATTTCGTAAGGATATCCCAATGTGTCGAGAACGGGAAAGAGACGATCGAACATAAGCGGCAGGCTTTCTTCCTCGTTGTAAACAGGAATGACCACGGAAATTTCTGGTATCGTCACTCAAAAACATCTCCTTAAAACAAAAATAATTCCTATTGAAACGATCCCTGCCCACGGCTGTCAGTAATTCGACAGAACGACGAAGTATCGGTTTTCGCCGATCACCGTCGCGCTCCCAAACATCTCTTTAAGCTCCTCCGCGTTGCGTTCGTCCGATACGAGGAATACGCGGGAGGCCCCTCCCCATAGCTTTTCGAGTGTATCTGACCCGATGAACCAGCGCGGGTCTCCTTCCTGACTGGCCCCGAATTCCAGTTCTCCCAACGCTTCCGCCAGAACGATTCGCCGCCCCAGATAAAATCCCAGACCTTGAGCCGCGCTCCCGTACGATACGACGACGTTCTCATCCGAGAGATGTTCCCGTATCAGCGCAGCCGGCTCCTTGTAGGAGTCCTGATCGGCCTTCATCGTGAAGCCGCGCGAGAGCGCCAGGATGTTTACGAACGCCAGCGCGCAGAGGATATTCACGATGAGCCTGTACGAACGGCGGGAGTAAAAGCGCCATCCGCACAGCGCGATCAGTGTCAAACTGGCCGACGCGGGCAGAGTGTACGGATAAAGCGCCTCCACGCCGTATTTCTTATCCATCATCGGATAAATTATTCCCCCGGCAGCGAGGATCAGCGATAAAACCCCGTTCGCGTGTACGAAACGCCTGGCGCGCGTTCCGTCTCCGGCCACGAGGGTAAGTTCGCGTCCCCCCAAAATGGCGAGCGGGGGCAGGCAGGGGAGAATATACGGTATCAGTTTGGAATCGGACAGCGAAAAAAAGATGAACGGTACGGCGAACCACAGTCCAAGGAAAATTCCGGCGCGGCGCTCTTTGGCTTTTTCAGCGACGCCGAGTGTAATGCCTGGCAGAAGTCCCGCCCAGGGTACAAGCCCGAAAATCAGCATCGGTACGAAAAACCAGAAGGGCTGATATCGTCCGTGCATCCTGGTCGTGTAACGCAAAAAGTGTTCCTGAACGAAGAAAAAATAAAAAAAATCGCTGTTCGCGCGGCAGACCGCCCAGAACCACGGCACGGTCAGGACGAGGAATAGTATGACGCCGGGCCAGTAGATAACGCGGGCGAACAAGCTCCACCGCCGCGTCAGGATTATGTACCAGAAGACGATACCGCCCGGCAGAATGAATCCTATAAGCCCCTTGGTGAGCGTCGCGAGCGCCATTCCGGCATAAAAAAGCAAAAGATAGGCGCGGCTCGCGCTTTCGTCCTGTCCGTACCAGAAACCGACGAGTGAAAGAGTTATGAAAAATGTCACAGTCATGTCCAGTATATTCAAGCGCGCGACAGCGAACCATAAAACACAGGTCGAGAGAATAACGACGGAATAAAATGCCTCACGGGAGCCATAAAACCGCCGCGCGAGTATGTATACGAGAACGATTCCGCCCAACGCGCACAGCACAGGCGTCAGGCGCGCCGCGAACTCGTTTTGTCCGAACAAGGCAAATGACGCCGCCGTGAGCCAATAATGCAGCGCGGGTTTCTCGAAATATTTGACGTAGTTCAGTCTCGGCGTGATGTAATCCCCGGTTTCGAGCATCTCGCGGGGGATCTCCGAGTAGCGCCCCTCGTCCGGATCAATGAGGCCGTAACTGCCCATACCGAAAAAATAGGCGCACAAGACGAGAGCGGACAGGGCGATAGTTTTTTTCATAGCTGAGGGTTCGCCGTTTCGCGCGCGGCGAGCGTCATGCGTACCGCGTCGCGCAGTCCTACTTTAGGAGTCCAACCCATGAGATTTTTTATTTTTTCTATCGACGGCACGCGGTTTTTCATGTCGTCGTAGCCGTTTCGATAATATTCTTCGGCGGGTACACATGTGAAACGCACGCTTTCGGCACGGTCGGCGTACTCCGGGATTTCTTTCATCACGTCCACGATTATCTCGGCTAATTCGCGAATGGAGGCGTTATTACCGGGGTTTCCGATATTGAAGATTTCACCGTCCGCCCGTCCGCTTTTGTTGCGGAGCAGCGCCATAAGCGCGTCGGCGCCGTCTCCTATCCAGGTGAAACTGCGGCGCTGTGCTCCGCCCGCGACCAGCGTGATCTCGCCGCGTTCGAGCGCGTCATGCGCTATTTGCGTGATCGAACGCGCCGTCCGTTTCCGAGCGTCCTCATCGGTGTCTAACCTCGGGCCTACCCAGTTGAACGGGCGAAAGATCGTGTAACGCAGGCCATGTTCCTTTCCGTAAGCGGTTATGATCCGGTCAATCATCTGTTTGCCGCAGCTATATATCCAGCGCATCCTGTTTATAGGGCCGACGATCAGCGGGCTGGAGTCCTCTTCGAGCAGTTCGTCGTCGCTGAGGCCGTAGACTTCGGACGTCGATGGAAATATGACGCGCTTGCTGTGTTTCACGCACATCCTGATGATTTTCAGATTCTGTTCGAAATCTAGTTCAAACGTCCAAAGAGGGTGACTGAGATAGTAAGCGGGTTTCGCGATGCCCGCCAGAGGAAGCACGGCGTCGCTTGCCCTCACTTGCTCCTCCAGCCATATATCCTCTTTAAAAATATCGCCCCGCCTGAATCGGAAGCGATCGACGGACACGGCGCGTCCGATGTTTTTTATATTTCTGTCGCTCAGGTCAAATGCCGTGACCAACCAATCCGTTTCTGACAAAATCTTTTCTATCAGATGACTTCCGATGAAGCCATCAGCTCCCAGGATAAGGATATTCAATGGTTTTACCTCCACGTCCCAAAGTTCTACATTTGTAGTTTATATTCTACATATGTCGCTTGATGTGTCAAGAAATTCGATATACCCGAACGTGGGCCGGATAGGCCAATGGGCGCGAGTTAAGGTTTGAAAGGCGGTTGACTCGCGCCTTTTTAAAATTTTTTGCGCAGCGGGGGAGCGCGGTTCACCGCGTTCAACCTGCTTTGGCAGCAACTCATAAGCAGTGCGCAGCAAAACGAGATCAGAGCGCCTGCGGCTATGTCACGAAAGTAGTGTTTATTTGCGATGATCCGCGAATATCCCGTAAATGCCGCCAACGCGTACGGAATCAGGGCTTGTTGCAGACCGTATCGCGTATGGATGAACGATGCCCCCGAAAATGCGGCGGCGGTGTGCCGGCTTGGGAAAGAGTCCATTCTGGCGCCCGGTTGGTAATTTGGTCTTTTGGCGTCGATCGTATGTTTCATGGCGAAAACAATCAGCATTGTGATGAGGAAACCGAACAAAAATTGTTTCGTTCCGCGGAATCCCTCTTTTTCCGCTGTGAAGAAAAAAGCGTAAACCGGAACCATAACCTGAAAATAGTCTCCTATTTTCTCGACCATTTCAGCCGCGCTTTTTGCCAGTTCCATAAACATCATTGAGGGCACACACAAAACAGCTATCGTGAGAAATATTTTTGTGGATTTAAGCATATCCGCCCTTCCCCGCCGATACGCGGCTCCGATGATTCACTTGCGCGCGAGCGCCCCATTTGGGCATTATCATCAGCGACTTCCTTCACGTGCGTGTCCGCAAAACACCATCAATATTCTACAATTGTAGAATATTATGTCAAGAACATACTCTTCCCCGGCGCGCGCGGCGTAAGTGCAGTTCGCCTGTTGCCAATGCGGACATGGTCAACGCTAGGCTTTTTTAAGAAATTCCTAACTATATCAGCGGCACGGAGAGATAATTAAAGAATACTGAGAAAAAGTACGTACATATATAGAGTACATGTAGTGTTATGGAGAAAAAATTCTATGCCGCACGCACGAAGGTGGGGTATGTTCTTGACCTTGTTATTCTACAAATATAGAATTATGAGGTCGGTGTGCATTGTGTGCATCTTCGAAATAAAGATAGAAGGAGGGTCAATTCATGTCTTGGGTTGTTTGCGCGTTGCTGTCGT
>JAISYN010000335.1 GCA_031269915.1 Synergistaceae bacterium | reverse complement strand
GTCATGAGCCAGCTAGTGGTCAGAAATATGGGGATAGGATTCACTCAGGAAAAGGCCATTGCGCTCATGACGGTGTGCGCGCTCGTCGGTGTTGTAGGGAGCTATCTGTTTGGGTTCATTGATCAAAAGTTAGGCGTTAGGAAGGCAATTATTACATATTTGATCTGGTATTGTGCCGCACTTGCGGTCAATGTGACGGATACGATGACGGGCGCGTATATATCAGTCGGAATGATCGGGATAGCGATCGGCGCCGCCGCGAATTTCATCGTCTCGTTGCCTGCATCCGTATTTGGCCGGCATGGGTTCACCGAGGTCTTCGGCGTATTTTTCCCCATCATGGAAATCGTGTTGATGATGAACTATATTATCAACGCGCAAGCAATTAAACTGACGGGAAGCCTCAGAGGCGCATATGTTATTTTTATCGGGATTTTGATTGTGAATATCGTTTTGATTAGCCTGTTGGACGTGCGTAAGTTCAACAAGGACTACATGGTTGAGGATAAAATCCTCGGCAAAGCAAAATGAAGCTGTATTATAAAATCAATTACGAAGCATATTTAGAAAGGGGCGGAAAAAATGACTGATCAAGAGGTTTTGGGGCCAATAATAGACGGAAAGGTGGTCGCTTCGGGGTCTACTCCCAAGTTCAAAGCGATATATCCCGTCGACGGCAAGGAAATCTGTGAGATTTATTCCTGCGGACAGGAGCAGACTGACGCGGCTGTCAGGTCATCAGAGGAGGCATTCAAGTCCTGGGGCAAAACAAGTTTCGGGGAACGCGCGGCTGTATTGGAACACATTGCGAGAATTGTTGAAGAAAATTTGGAATATTTTGCCAAGAACGAGACGCTTGATACGGGTAAGGGAATTGGTGAAAGCCTGGTGCAAATAGGCAACAGCGCAAAGATTTACCGGTATTTCGCATCCGCTATAAGATCGCATGAGGACAGATATATCCGGTATGATAACGGTACTGCGTCGGTGGTCATCAGGGAGCCGTTTGGCAGCGTCGGACTCATTCTCCCTTGGAACGCGCCGTCTATGCTACTATCATGGAAACTTGCGCCTGCTCTTGCCGCAGGAAATTGCGCAATAGTGAAGCCGGCGTCAGTTGCGTCAAGGGCCGCGCTGAACATGGTTTTGCGTTTTCAGGAGGCACTGCCTCCCGGAGTGTTGAACGCTGTAACTGGTTCCGGCCCTGATGTCGGGAACGCTCTCGTGAAACATCCTGGCATAAGAAAAATATCCTTCACTGGTTCTACCGCCGTGGGCAGAGAGATAGGGGAACTCTGCGGAAACAGGCTCATCCCGGCAACACTGGAGCTTGGAGGCAAGTCTGCCAGCGTGATCTTTGATGATGCTAATATAGAACGCGCGATTCAGTTCGTCATGCTCGGCAGTCTGTCCTCCGCAGGACAGATTTGTATAGCCGGTACCAGAATTCTGGTGCAAAGCACAATATATGACAGCTTTGTGGAGAAGCTTAAAACGAAGTTCGACACCCTGCGCGTTGGAGATCCGATGGATTCGGATACGCAAATGGGGCCTGTAATAAACAAGAATCAGTTTGACAAAGTGATGGGTTATATTGACAGTGGTATAAAAGATGGCGCGCGGCTTGTAATCGGTGGGGAACGTCTTACAGGAGGCATTTACGACAAGGGATATTACATCGCTCCAACTCTTTTTGCCGACGTAAAAAGTGATATGACAATAGCTTGCGAAGAGATATTCGGCCCTGTCCTGTCAATTATGCGATTTGACACCGAAGAGGAAGCCGTCTCGATAGCCAATGGCACCGAGTACGGATTGGGAGCGTCCGTCTGGACAAAGGATATCAATAGAGCCATGCGTGTAAGCCAGGCTCTGGAAGCCGGCACTGTATGGGTAAACTTCTATCTGGACAGCCCTGCGGGAAGCCCGTTCGGAGGGTACAAGAAATCTGGAATGGGAAGAGAAATCGGTAAAATTGCAATAGACTACTACAGTAATATCAAGAACATCAACATCTCTTCATCAGATGACGTACCGCCGATATTCTGACGGGTAATTGCGTGTTTTCGCTAATTCATCACGCATAAAATAGTATGAGGCTGCGTGAAAACATAGTTTTCCGCAGCCTTTTTCTCTTTTCTGTCTTCCAGTTGTTATATGTCTTTGTTGATGATTGCCAATTTTGCCAGTCTCACGGCGTCTGCGACGTAGATACTTTCACGGCGCAGTTCCTCACGCTTTGCCTTATTTGGAATATAAACGTCGCGGTAAATAACCTCGCGCTTCCCATCGCGGCAATCGTGGACAAACGTCTCATGAATCCCGGCAGGGCACAGCATGACGACGCCAAACATGCCGGGCCGCCACTCATACACATCGAGCAGGCTGTAATCATCATAGCCTGTGAAATCAGCCATGAACCCCCTGTGCCGCGCGACGCTCAATATCACCTTCGGAACGTCGTCAGCCTCGACCGCGCCGCAAAATAGAATGACAGCCGCTATTATCCACCGTATCAGCTTCCCTTTGGTTATGGTAACAATCATATTATATTCCTCCTTGCAAAACAGCGTCTCGCTGATTTTTTGCTATGTGACCCGCACGTTGACCTGTCCCGTTCATCCCGCCGAAAAACTGCCGCGAACGACATTTCGCCAAAATTTGTCGTCTCCCCCTCGCCAATCTTCGGACGCCCGAACACAACCAGGGCGGACGGAAACGGAGTCGGGCCTTTGTGCGAAAAGCACAGACGGCCCCTTATGAAATTTACGCTTTCGGCGTGAGCGATGACGTAATCGTGCCACCACCTGGTATCTGTCCTTGCCGGCAGGAGGCATACGACAACCGTTCCGTCTGTCAGGCTGGATTCATAGGCTTTCTTTACCCACAGCGATATCTCCCGCCCGTAGGGAGGATTCATTCAACAGACGCCGCGCCATGCCCGCGACAAGCCATCCTCGGCCTTTGTGAAATAACGCTCGCACTTCGCGTTGGCGTGAGTAGCACAGACATCGAGCGTGAAGTGACATACCGCGTTCACGGCGTCGAAAAATTCCCTCGGCGTCTCCCATTCGTCCGACGCGCTGGTGAACATTCCACGATTCAGCTTTGCGCAAGCGCGCGTGAATTGTCCTTGAACAGCCATTCCTACGGCCTTTCTTCTGCGCGCTTTTTCTGTCTTGCCCGTTTGACGCGCTGGTAATTCGCGCAGTTAGGGTGTTTGCTCCACGTCTTTCTGTGTCCCTCCATGTTCTCCCACTTCCCGCAGACGGAACACCGCCTTAATTTAACCTTCCCGCTAAATGCGAGAAAGAACAGATACCACATCTCGGACAGGAGATTCGTCGGCTCCAAGATTTCACGGATTTTCCCCATGTCGTCCGTCTCGACGC
The DNA here is from genome assembly GCA_031269915.1 of Synergistaceae bacterium. Taxonomy (GTDB): domain Bacteria; phylum Synergistota; class Synergistia; order Synergistales; family Synergistaceae; genus JAIRKI01. The sequence continues at coordinate 1,204 of JAISYN010000335.1, read as the reverse complement.
GAAGCGCCAGCGGATAACACTCCATCTTCCGGCATATCTCTTCCCGGATGTAGAGTGACGCCGCCGTTTTAGCGTCAAACGACGTGAGACGGTAATTTTCTATCCGGCGCGACGGAAACATGAAATGCGGATAATAGATTTTCCCCTCTCCACGCTCGAAATCCATAGAACTAAGCCTGTTCTTGGGGAAGGGACGGACATACGCGCGTTTTGTACCTTCGTTCCACTCAATTATCCCGTTGAGCCTCGTGTCATCCTTCAAAATCATCTCCCACAGCATGACTGCGAAACTCAGTTTGAGGTGCTCCCGCCGCCATTCCCGCTCATCCTTCGGAACATACGGGGAGAAAACGACATCGTATCTCCGATGTTCCTCCGCCCAATCAAAGAGAGATTCTTCCATAGGATTCACGTCCGAAAATTGGGCAAACAAAATGGGGTTTTCCACAGGCCCGTGAGCAAACCGAAAAAAAACGGGAGTTTTATCACCGATTAAAAACGTTTTCCTCGCGGCCCGGCTCATTTTTCCGCTTCCCGCAAACTCGGCTTGCCGTCAACATCGTCGAAGAAGTTGCCGCAAACGCCGCACTTCCAGAACGCACTGCCGTCCTTTTTGCTCGCGAGCCGAACCGCCTTGCCCTTGCAGCCGCCAACAGGACATTTCGCCTCAGTTCGTGTTTCTCTCACAGCGGGAGCGCCATCCACATCCTTGAACGTAACGTCCGGCGAACAGAGGCACTTCCAGTAATAGCCGTACTTCCCTTCAAACCGCCTGGCGTTCTTCCCGCAGTCCATCGGACACGGAGCCTCGACAATCTCACCGGCCCATTCCTTCCTCGGCGCGGGAGCGCCGCAGATATCGTTGAAGGTCTTTTTGCAGACGGGGCAGGAGAAAAACGGTGATTTTTTCGGCGGCGCGACATGCCGCAGATATCCCGCACAGCCCTCCGTAAGACATTTATGTTTTTTCGTCACGCCCGGCATATCGGCAATGCCGGAGGGGATTTCAAGCCGGTCGGACATGATATCTTTTACCATGCCCGCGACATCGGCGACGAAAACCTCCAGTGTCTCGGAACCTGCCTCTATTTCCGTCACGCGCTTGTGAAGTAGGAAAGCGCCGCCTTGCCGTCTTTCGGCGGCAGGTTTGCGCAGCCCCCTTCGGGAACCGTACTTACACCTCTCGATGTATACGGCTCTGTTA
>JAISYN010000283.1 GCA_031269915.1 Synergistaceae bacterium | reverse complement strand
TGTGAAATAGTAAAAGAGTATACCGATATAACAGATCCCAGCGATTTTGACGCGTTTCAAAGCGCTTTCGGGCATATATTGGACAAGATACATACTGAAAGCCCGGAGTCGGATATTTTACTGAACGTCACATCCGGGTCTCCGCAAATGCAAACGACACTGTGCGTTGAGTTCGTGTCGAGCAATATAAAGCTCATTCCGGTTCAGGTAAAAACTCCCGCAAAAACTTCCGGAGCCAATGTGGGATATTACGACCCAAATACAGAAGGCCTGGAAAGCTGTTTTAAAAATAATCTTGACAACCATTATCCTGAAATGGAAGGAGTGGAAGATAGATGCTCCATCCCCTTGATGGACGTTTTGAGAAAGGCCGTAATCCGAAATCAGATAAAATCGCTGATAGATAATTATGATTATCAGCATGCCTTTAAATTGGCCCGCGACAATAGCGAGTTCATCAAAGATAAAGCGAGAGATCTCCTGGGGCACGTTTATTACAGGAGTAAACTCGCCGATTCTGAAGCGCGGGAACTCGCAAAACAATTAAGAATTCACGAAGATTTGTATCCAATAACGAACACTGCGGCAAAATCGGCTTGTGAATATTATCTCGTTTTAAAGATGAAAATCCTCCGTGGTGAACTGTCGGACGCATTGTTCCGCCTCTTTCCTCTTGCCGAGTGTCTTGCGGAAAAATATATCGAGCAATGTTACAGGGCGCCTTATGGGACGAAACTATTGCGCGGGCTCAATACAATAGCGCGTAAAAGGGATAGGGGCAATTGGGTTTTGGAAACGGAGAAAGCCGAAAGTAATTTCGGCGGTATAGTGAAGCACCTCGATAACTGCTACATAGAAAAAAACGGTTACGGTTACGTTGCGTGGAGCGATATCAACCTCGAAACAATGATTTATATCATGGCTTTTAAGGAGAGGAAATCAGTGTTCGTAAGTAAATTATCGAACGGTGAGTTTATTGATAAGTTTCAAAAACTTCAAAATTTTAAATCACTTCGAAACGAGTCCGCCCATAGTATGAAGGAAGTAGGAAAACAAGATTTTGAAGAAGTTGAAAAAGCAAATAAAGAGAAACTTTTCCAGACTGTTGAAACATTAATACGTAAAATATTTAAAATTAATATAAACTGTGGGATTTTCGATATATATGACAGCATTAACGGGCGCATAAAAGACGCGCTGGGGTGAGTCTGATTTATTATCGATGAACCGGTTTCGTTTTTCCTACATCAAAGAGATGACCGAAACAGATACCTATCGGACATTTTAAGTCCATTTTGCCGTGTACAATTCAATAAAGATATCATCAACAGTTGTAAAGTGCGAGGAGGTAGAGAGATTTGGCGTTTCATAACCCCTATAACTTTGTTCCGACCTGCGACAGGGAGAAGTGTTTAAGCGATCCTTTCGCGGGCGATCACGACCCGTCCGTCAAAGCGAACAAGGAAGACCACTCGCGTTACCACGAGGGGCGATACACCGGCACAATCCCCGTCGTGCTCAGCACCATAACACCTTTATTCATCACCGATCCTTCCAGTAAGGTTCTTCTTGCCGGGACGGCCGGGAGAAACGACGCTCATTATTGTTACGACACTCTGGACTATATACCGGCGACCGCGCTAAAGGGCTTGATCAGCTCGGCCTACGAGGCTATCACCAACAGCCGGTATCGGGTGTTTTCGAAAAGGCAGCACACGAAAAAGCTTGGCATGAGGGCGCCGGCAACCCCTAATCTTGTCCCTGGGAGAGTGAGAGTAGGGCAAGACACAAATAGTTTAGAGGTCGAACTTTTTACAGGCACAGTAAGACTGATCGGTGCGAATCCAGACCCGTTGTACGCCGCATGGCTTCCAATGTATACGAGTTCCGGTTCTAAAAATGAATTTCTCAATAAACTCAACGGAGAGCATAAGACCGACGTGAAAATTAGGCTTTATCAGCATTACCACTACAAAAAAGATAAAGATGAACAAAATAGATATGTATATGTAAAAGATGAAGACGGCAACCCCAAAAAATTCTTGGATTTTAAATTTTGGAGCGTTGTCGAGATAGCTGGTAAAAAAATAGTTGGTACAAATGAATGTCCAACTATTACTAAAATGGCTTTCGAAGAAAAAAACGCTGATGGAACGGCAATAGAGAAATCTGTCGAAGGTTATATTGTGATATCTGGAAAGACATTTAAAAGAAAACACGATGAGCGCTTTTTTTTCAATGCTCCAGCCGGCAGCGCTCAGGTTATTCATATCACTCCTGCTGTCCAAAAGAGCTACGAAGAACTGATAAGCAATTATCAGTCGGTTCACGAGGGAGGAGCAAACCCTACAATAGATAAGGGTGTCATACACGGGAAACATATCATGAATGCAGATAAAAAGACCCTTCGCGACGGCGATTTCGTGTATGTGAATATGAACAGTAGCAACACCGCTGTCGTTGCGCTGTTCCCGGTTCAAATTTCACGCGAGCTGCATGAGAAGACTCCCTGGGATTGCGCTTATCCATCGGTTCGTCCCGCGGAAGGCATGGATAATCTCTCTCCCGCCGATCGTCTGTTCGGATGGGTCAACCAAAATGGAAAAGGCGCGTGGAAAGGAAAGATCCGGATTTCCGACGGCATTTTTCACGCGACTGAGGAAGTATCCAACCCCACGGAGCAATTCGAACCATTGCCCCTCGCGATCCTGGGCAACCCCAAACCGGCTCAGGCCAGGTTTTATCTCGGCGATGCTCAAGGTGCTCCGCAAAACTGCAGAATAAAAAAAGCAGATGCGTCGTACCGCGGCAACAAAAAATTGCGCGGACGCAAAGTTTACCTCCACCAACTGCATGGAGAGAGTAACTATTGGAATGCGCAACAGGCTTTGGCGGAGCGTCAGGAGCATCCGGAAGACAGGGAATATGTCATGAATGACCAATATGTCATGAATGACCGAGATGATACAGTCGGCACGTTGATACAACAAAGCGGCCAGAACCGTTCCATATCGAGCTGGATATCGCCCGAGCGCCTGTTCCGTTTCGACATGCGCGTCGAAAACCTGACGCGTGAGGAACTCGGCGCGTTGCTCCAGCTTTTGGCTATGACGACTGCGAATCAGGAAAGGTGTTTCAAACTCGGTTTCGCCAAACCGCTCGGCCTTGGCAGCGTGACACTGAAACTCGATATGGATGATAGTGAGCTGTTGCCTGTGTATACAGGGAAACAGCATGCGTCAGACTATAGAGGTTTTGGTGAATTGCAAACCGGCATTGCCCGTTCCGACAGAAGAAGTCTTATCAACGCTTACAAGAAATCAATGGTCGACGCTTACGGAACCCGGCCAAATGCCGCTCCTCCCGCAATACCCGACTCGTGGAGAGGCAGCTCTTTCGGAGAAAATTGTATTGACGAAACGAATGTCCATAAATTCGAAGCTATGTGGACCGATGCGTTCGAGAATAACGCGGTGGAATTTTCTATTGATCAATTTGAGGGTTTGTCGGCTGATGGCTGGAATGATCTGGCCGGTGACGCGGTGAGAGAGTTGAACGATCTTTACCTGGTGGAACAGAACGCCTATAGAACAGCATATGAGCAATATTGTAATGACGCCGTCAATGCTTACGCAAACGCTTGGATCGGCATACCATTTATAGACGCGTTCAGAAAATCAATGGAAGGCTACGAAAATGTCCATTACCCGCGCAATTGGCCGCTCCAGCTCGGTTACGAGTGGTTTTCACATAACGAGGATCAGACTGGCGGTCAACCTAGATACGCTTTTTCCCTGCCCGAG
>JAISYN010000282.1 GCA_031269915.1 Synergistaceae bacterium | reverse complement strand
TGTGAAATAGTAAAAGAGTATACCGATATAACAGATCCCAGCGATTTTGACGCGTTTCAAAGCGCTTTCGGGCATATATTGGACAAGATACATACTGAAAGCCCGGAGTCGGATATTTTCCTGAACGTCACATCCGGGTCTCCGCAAATGCAAACGACACTGTGCGTTGAGTTAGTGTCGAGCAATATAAAGCTCATTCCGGTTCAGGTAAAAACTCCCGCAAAAACTACCGGAGCCAATGTGGGATATTACGACCCAAATACAGAAGACCTGGAAAGGTGTTTTGAAAATAATCTTGACAACCATTATCCTGAAATGGAAGGAGTGGAAGATAGATGCTCCATCCCCTTGATGGACGTTTTGAGAAAGGCCGTAATCCGAAATCAGATAAAATCGCTTATTGATAATTATGATTATCAGCACGCCCATAAATTGTCTTGTGACAATGCCGCGTTCATCAATGATAAAGCGAGATATCTCTTGGGGCACGCTTATTACAGAAGTAAACTTGTCGATGATGAAGCGAAGAGGCTCGCAACTACATTAGGAATTCACGGAGATTTGTATCCAATAACGAACACTGCGGCAAAATCGGCTTGTGAATATTATCTCGTTTTAAAGATGAAAATCCTCCGCGGTGAACTGTCGGACGCATTGTTCCGCCTCTTTCCTCTTGCCGAGTGTCTTGCGGAAAAATATATCGAGCAATGTTATAGGACGAAACGATTGCGCGGGCTCAATACAATAGCGCGTAAAAAGGATAGGGGCAATTGGGTTTTGGAAAAGGGGAAAGCCGAAAGAAATTTCGGCGGTATAGTGAAGCACCTCGATGACTGCTACATAGGAAAAAACGGTAACGGTTACGTTGCGTGGAGCGATATCAACCTCGAAACGATGATTTATATCATGAGTTTTCAGACTAATGACTTAGTGTTCGTAAGAGGTTTATCGAACGGTGAGTTTATCGATAAGTTTAAAAAACTTCAAAATTTTAAATCACTTCGTAACGAGTCCGCCCATAATATGAAAGAAGTAGGAGCGAAAGATTTTAAAGAAGTTGAAAAAACAAACAATGAGAAACTCCTGCAGACCGTTGAAGCGTTAATACGCAAAATATTTGGAATAAACGTAGACTGTGGGATTTTCGATATATATGACAGCATTAACGGGCGCATAAAAGACGCGCTGGGGTGAGTCTGATTTATTATCGATGAACCGGTTTCCTTCTCAGGGATATCTCGCACGGACAACGGCGGCGTTTTTAGAGACGCGGGAAGGAAATACCTCACACATCTCGGACATTTTAAGTCCTCTCTGCCGTTTACAATTCAAGACAGTAAAAAATAATTTCTTGCAATGTTACGTAAATTAGCTTAATATTGACGCACAAGCATTATCAGCGCTATGCCGTCACCAAAAAGACATCATCAATTTTTAATGCCGCGTCCAAAATCGCGGATTGCGAGGAGGTAGAGAGATTTGGCATTTCACAACCCCTATAATTTTGTTCCGACTTGCGACAGGAGCCAGATATTAAGCGATCCCTTCGCTGGAGATCACGACCCGTCCGCCAAAGGAAGTAAAGAGGATCACTCGCGTTACCACGAGGAGCGATACACCGGCACGATTCCCGTCGTGCTTCGTACGAGGACGCCTCTATTCATCACCGATCCTTCCAGTAAAACTCTTCTTGCCGGGACGGACGGGGAAAACGATGCCCATTATCGTTACGACACTCTGGACTATATACCGGCGACCGCGCTAAAGGGCATGATCAGCTCGGCGTATGAGGCGATCACCAACAGCCGGTATCGGGTGTTTTCGAAAAGACAGCACGCGAAGAAACTTGGCATGAGGGGCACTCACGATCCAGGGTTGGTTCCAGGACGTGTGGAAAGGCTGCCCAACGGCGATTTCAACGTGGAGCTATTCACCGGTACTACCGCCCTTGGGGGCGCCCATCCTGCTCCCCTTTATGCCGCTTGGCTTCCTATGTACACAAGTTCTCTACATTCTCATCGCGACGACTTGGACGGAATATTTCTGACGGGTGTGACAATTGAGCGTTACCAGCATAGAAATTTCGAGTTCTGGAGCGTCACGCAAATCCCGGCTATTCCCGGCGTCACTGACGCGCCCGTTGATTTAAACCCGATTACACATAATGCCCATCCTGTCGACGGAGTAGCCCCGCGAACCGTTGACGGTTATATGGTCGTTTCCGGAAAACTTTTCAACAGAAAACATGATGAGCGCTTTTTTTTCAACGACCCAGCCGTGGGACATAAAGCCACCCCTATTGTGATTGCCAAAGACAATGATTTGATCAAAAATTATGAAAACCTCGTCTTGAACTATCAATCGGTTCATGAGCGCGGAGCGAACCCGCCAATGTCGGGCGTGGAACAGGGCAGGCATATAACGGATCCCAATAGAATAAAATTGACCGGCGGCACGTTCGTATATTTAAAAATGAGCGGCACGAGAACGATAACCGCTATCTATCCCGTTCAGATATCGCGCGAGTTGTACGAAAAATCACCGTGGGACTGCGTCTACGAGTCCATTTTACCGTCGGCGGACATGAGCGAACTCTCTCCCGCCGACCGCTTGTTCGGATGGGTCAATCAAAATGGAAAAGGCGCGTGGAAAGGAAAGATTCGGATTTCCGACGGCATTTTTCACGCGACTGAGGAAGTATCCAACCCCACGGAGCAATTCGAACCATTGCCCCTCGCAATCCTGGGTAACCCCAAACCGGCTCAGGCCAGGTTTTATCTCGGCGATGATCAAGGTGCTCCGCAAAGATGCGGAATCAATAAAGCAGACGCGTCGTACCGCGGCAACAAAAAATTGCGCGGACGCAAGGTGTACCTCTATCAACTGTATTCCGATAACTATTGGAATGCTGAACAGGCTTTGGCTGCGTATCCGGAGGACAGGGAATATATCATGAATGACCAAGATGATACAGGCAACAAACTGCAACAATTAAGCGGCCAGAACCGTTCCATATCGAGCTGGATACCACCTGAACGCGAGTTTCGTTTCGACATGCGAGTCGAAAACCTGACGCGTGAGGAACTCGGCGCGCTGCTCCAGCTTTTGGCTATGACGACTGCGAACCAGGAAAGGTGTTTCAAACTCGGTTTCGCCAAACCGCTCGGCCTTGGCAGTGTGACACTGAAGCTCGATCTGGCTGATAATGATCCGCTGCCTGTATATACAGGGGAACAGCGTGCGTCTGGCTATAGAGGTTTTAGTGGACTGCAAACCGGCATTGCCCGTTCCGACAGAAGGGGTCTCATCAACGCTTACAAGAAATCGATGGTAGACGTTTACGGAATCCGGCCAAATGCCGCTCCTCCCGCAATACCCGACTCGTGGAGAAACAGCTCTTTCGGGAAAAAGTGTATTGACAAAATGAATCTGAATGTCCATAAATTCGAAGCTATGTGGACCGATGCGTTCGAGAATAACGCGGTGGAATTTTCTATCGATCAATTTGAAGGTTTGTCGGCTGATGAATGGAATGAACTGGCCGGTGACGCGGTGAGAGAGTTGAAAGATATTTACCTAGTGGAAAAGAACGCCTATAAAACAGCATTTGAGGAATATTGTAATGACGTAGTCAATGTTTACGCAAACGCTTGGATCGGCATACCATTTATTGACGCGTTCAGGATATCAATGAAAGGCTACGAAAATGTCCATTACCCGCGCAATTGGCCGCTCCAGCTCGGTTACGAGTGGTTTTCACATAACGAGGATCAGACTGGCGGTCAACCTAGATACGCTTTTTCCCTGCCCGAG
>JAISYN010000095.1 GCA_031269915.1 Synergistaceae bacterium | reverse complement strand
CGGATTGAAGACCACAGGCCACTCGTCGCGCGTGAGCGACTTCCCGACATCGTCGCTCACGACCACGGAGGCCGAAAAGTCTATCAGTATATTGGCGGCTTCTTTCACCTCTCCCTGCGGCGAAAATTCCTTTACGGAAAATGCCTCGCCGGCGATCGCGCCTCCAGAAAGTAACAGGCAGATCAGAAGAGACAAAAAAAACACAGCCCGCGATTGCCCGTTTAGCGATTTTTTCATGACCGGACTCCTTTCGATATCGTCCTTCGGGCAGCCAGCCCGCACAATAGGTTCGTTACTTCCATGGCGCGGAGATCCATGTTCACTCAGAGGGCAATTCATAGTTGCGTCCCATCAATATTTTCCAGTCGACGTTCTCGTCCAGCAGGTTCGGGCAGCTCATGTCGGGATAAAACCAATGCCGCCCCAAACCTATCAAAACCTGCCACCATTCGTTGGTGTCAGGGGGGATTATTTTTCCCTCCGCGCCTATCCTCCTGAGTTCCCGGTAAACCAGCGCCGTCATTTGATTTTCGTCCAGGCACGACGTCGTCTTGCTGAAAAATTCCATTATATAAGAGCAGGAAAGCGCGCCGAGTTGAAAGAGGATGTCCCTCCATTTTTCGGGCACGGAATACGTGCGCGCCAGGACAATCCTGTCCTTCGAACCGGAATATTTGTGATTCACTATAAAGAGAATGCTGTCCAGCGGAATATGGTGCAGTTCGTCGTATTTCTTTATCAGCGCGTCCGCAATCGGTCTTACGCGCGAATTACATATCTCATGATCGAATTCGTGACTCGCTTCCACGCAAATTCAGCTCCTTTTTCCGTCCTCATAAATATACAACGAAACTTCCCTTTTGTCTTTCCGATTTTTGGAGGGTTCCGAAAATCATTAATAGTCAATGCCCATATACTCAAATTTTTACAGTTAAAATTCCGTCCTATAGCGCGAGACAGCGCGAAAAAACATGTCCGCCTGCGGGGACGCCGAATGTCGGTGATTTTATTCTGTAAAAGCAATAGAAAAATAAAAGAAAAAAAAGATAATATGATGGATAATTATGATAAAGTATAAATTAAGGAAGCGCTGATTAATTCGCTTAAACGGCATCTTACCGTTTAGAAGCACAGGCGCCGCAAGGATATAAATCTTTACCCTTTAGGCCCCTAACGATAAATCAGCCTTCTTAATAGTATTTCAACTTACGCTGCGGTTTTCAAGTATTTGCGCGGCGAGGCGACGCCAATTCCGCGAGACGCCGCTTTTTCTAATTTCGGATTGCGTTACACTGGGAGGGTATCGACATGAGCTTACGGTATAAATTAACATTCTCCATCGCCGCCATTCTGGTCTCGGTGATGATTTTCGCCGTCGTGTTTCAGATTTACGAGATACGGGCGAATTATGAGCAAAATTTGCGCTACACCAGACAATCTCTGTTCGATGTGCAGAAAGAAAGCATGAAGAACATCACTATCGCCTTCTCATCACTTTTCGAGTATTTCGACAGGCAGGTGAGAGACGGGAATCTTTCGTTAAAAGAAGCGCAGGAACAGGCGAAAGAACAAATCAGGGTTATACGGTATGATACGGACAATAAAGCGTTGCAGGGAGGAAATTATTTCTGGATTGACGAGACGAATGGAAATAATGTCCTTCATCCCATTACGCCGCAGATAGAGGGGAAAAACCGCATAAAAGCGCTTGATGCCAACAATATGGAGATGATCCGCGCGATCATTGAGTCGGGAATGCGAGGAGGCGATTTCACGGAATTTTTCTATGAAAAACCCGGTGAAACCGAGGGCAAGCAAAAAATCGGCTATTCCATCGAATACAAACCTTGGAAGTGGGTCATTGGAACAGGATTCTGGACCGAGGACTGGAACGCCGCGATTGACGCTCAGATTGCCAACTGGCAGAAGGAAGCGCAGGCTTTCATCAACCGTTTGCTCATTTATACGGTGACCGGATTTCTGGCCCTTTTCATTGTGGTCTTGTGTCTCACTTTCGCTTACACAAAAAGGTTTGTGAAGCCTATTATGGAGCTGAGCGAGCTGTCGGCCGAAGTGGCGCAGGGCAACTTCGCCGTTAAAATAGAAGAAGATTCACGGCGGGATGAGATAGGCGCGCTCAGAAAATCTATGAAAGATATGGCGGAGAACCTTGCCGGGTTGTTGAAACAGCTCAACGAGTCCGCCGAAGAATTGTTCGGCACGAGCGGCGTGCTGCTGGAAAACTCTGAGCAGTCGGCACGCTCCGCCCGCGAAGTGGCTGGTTCCGCCGAAGAAATCGCGAGAGACGCGCAGGCGCAGATGTATGCTGTCGAAAATATGACTAAGGCGATTGACGAGATTGGCGGAGGAATCGAAGATGTAGCGTCCGGCAGCGCGAAAATATCCGACAAATCCGTTCAGACCTCAGCTATGGCGGAGGAAGGGAGCAGATCCCTGAGCGGAGCGATAGCGCAAATGGATCATATTTCCGAGACCACGAAAAAGACTGCCGAGGCTGTGAAAAGCCTGGGAGAAAAATTCAAAAAGATCAACGAGATAGTGGAACTTATCAACGGAATCTCAGCTCAGACCAACCTTCTGGCTCTCAACGCGGCGATAGAAGCGGCAAGAGCGGGCGAGCAGGGACGGGGGTTTGCCGTCGTGGCGGAAGAGGTTCGAAAGCTGGCGGAACAGTCGCGGCAAGCTACGGAAAAAATAACCCAGGAGATCCTCGAACTCCAGCAGGACGCGGACGGCACGGTGGATCTGATGAATATCGGCGTGACCGAGTCGGAAAAAGGCGTGGCGGTAGTCACTCAAAACAGCGAGGTTCTGGAAAAAATCATCGCCAACATCAGAGAACTGGACCAGGAAATCCAAAAAATCACCTCCGTGGCGAAAGAACTTTCCGAGTCAAGCCGAGTCGTTCAGGATGTCGCCGGTGAGCTGGGCAATATCTGTTCCAAGACACTCGGCGCCGCGAAGGGCATCGCCTGTGTGACTCAGGATCAATCGGCAAGCGTCGGGAAAATAGAGGACTTCAGCAAAAACTTGTCCGTTATCGCGAACGATATGCAGGGGCAAGTAGCGAAATTCGCCGTGTAACCGCTTACTCTGCGCCGCGAGCACAAATCCGCCCGCGGCGCTGTAACTGTATTGTCCAAGTTATTTATGAACTAATCCCTGCGCAGCAGAATAAATTTACCAAACCACTCTATTTCCTTTAACAATGGAATATTGGCGAAAACTTTAATCGCTCTGCGACGCGTTATGTATTCATTAAAAGTTATTTCGCCTAGGGCAATCTTTTTGATAAAATCACGCGTAAAACGTAATAGCATATAACCGTTCAATATTTTGTCAGGATTAGATTGCCTTACAAAGTCATATTCGCCCTTTCCGCACAGTTCGGCGTCGCGAAAACCGTCCCGCAGTCTCAAGAGCGTTCCGCGGTCCAGGCGCGTGTCGACGTAATATCTATTGATTCCGTAGGAGAAAACATATTCATATCCGTTGCCGACCAGCAAATCTTCCCATCTATCATGGTTTGGCATATGTGTACCTGGAAAGGCAGCTTCAAGCAGCATAACCCATGGCCTGCAGGCTTCAAGATTCATACCTTCGAGTACGTCTCTTTCCGATCCTTCCACATCTATCTTGCAAAAATGTATTGTTTGTTTTCCGTGTTCATCCTCGTATTCCCGTAATACATCAGATAATTTCCTTATTGGTAAAATCTTCTTATTCAATACGCCAATTTCATCTTGTAATTTAAGTATTTCATCCATATCACAGGTCGTACTCGCGCCCAAAACCGCAAATTCCTTCTCTCCGTTTTCTCCGCCGACGCCAATGTTCAGATTGATATCGCGTGGTCGGTCACGACAGAGTTTGCTGTATTCCTCCCGCAACGGCTCGATGTTTATTCCGTTCCATCCACGATCGTAAAACGCTTTGGTCACTGAAAGAATTGCAGGATCGTTCGCGCCAACGTCTACATAAAACCCTTTTTCAATCCAGTTCAGAACGCAAAATAAAATACAATCCTCAAATTCTTGCGCATAGGTTACGAATTTTTTTCCAATCTTTATCACCTCCCCGTTATAAGCTTCTATCGCGGTTTATTTTATAGATATTTTAACATAAAGCGTAACCGTGAAGCGGTACAACTGAGGGCTCATGCCATTAAAAGAGGTTTGGAGAATTGATTTTTATTGACTATTTATTTCGCGATCTTTCAAGCCAGCCGTCGATAAGTTTTCTCGATATGCTTACCGATGGAGGAAGGTCGGGCAAGGCGCTCGGTTTGAACCAGCGGACGTCGCTTAGTTCGCCGCCGTCCGGCGTAGGATCGCCGCTTTCCCAATCGGCAGTGAAACCGAACATCATAGAGTTTGGGAAAGGCCACGGCTGGCTTCCGAAGTAGCGTATATTTTTTATTCGGACTCGGGATTCCTCAAAGACTTCGCGGGCCACTGTCTCTTCCAAGGTTTCCCCAGGATCCACGAAGCCCGCGATAACGCTGTAGCGTCCCTTGGGGAAATTGACATTGTGTCCCAGAAGTATCTCTCCGTCTTTTTCAACGGCTACTATCACGGCCGGCGCCGGCGCTGCATACACGACATTTCCGCACGAAGGGCAAACCCTTGCCCGATCCTGTTCGTGATCGGCCATAACGCCTCCACAGACGCCGCAGTATTTATTTTTAAGGCGCAGTCGCATCATCTGAAAAGCGACTCCGGCTCGCCTGAAAAGATCGTCTCCCTTATCGGAGAAACTTCTTCTGCTTACAAAAGTATATTCGTCCCGCCCATGCACGTCGGAGCCAAATTTAAGCAGGCCCCAAGTATCGCATGGCTGACGCTTCAATACCATTCCGCCCGTTTCGAAATATCCCTCTAAACCGCCGGCCTCTTCCGGTGAGAGCAGCCCGCCGTCCGGTTTGCACAACACGCGGCCCTCCGACGAGTCATCGAAGATAAAACAGAGCGGATGTCCGTCCATTCGTCAGAGCGATCTGAGTTCGTGCCTGAGCACCTTGCCCAAACTGTCGGCCGGAAGTTCCGGAAGTATCCTGACCGACCTCGGCGCCTTGTAATTGGGCAGGCGGCTTCGCCCGTACATGATTATATCTTTGGGGCGCAGCGAGCTTCCTTCCTTCAGCACGACATAAGCTCGCGCGTATTCCCCTTTTTGTCCTCGCGGCAACCCTATCACGGCGGCTTCCGCTATATGGGGATGGGATTTCAGCACCGCCTCTATCTCGCCCGGATAGACCGCCATTCCCTCTATAGTCATCACATCCACAGCGGGAGAGGCTATGGTTATATAGCCGTATTCATCGATTCTCACAACATCCTGCGTGTCGAACCAGCCGTCGCGGAATCTCTCGGACGATATCTCAGGCGTTCTGTAATATCCGGAAGCGAGCGCTCCGCCGCGTATCCACAGCATGCCGTCCGCGCCGAAAGGGAGAGGCTCGCCGTCAGGACCGATTACTTTGGCATCGAAACATGGCAATATTTTGCCGGACGTCCCAGGCTTTATCGAGCCCTCCGACGGAGTGACCGCGAGGACGCTGGACGCTTCAGTGAGGCCGTAGCCGGGGAGAGGAGTCACGCCGAATATCTCCTTCGCCCTCTCCGCGACGCCGGGCATGAGTTCTCCTCCGCCATAGAACACCAGCTTCACTTTCGACATCGGAGTCATATTCGCCCCGCTCAGCAGAATACTGAGCATTACGGGCACCGCGGGTATTATGGTCACGCCGGCCAGACGTATGGCATTAAGCGCGTTTTTGGGCGGCGTGAAAGAAGAAACGAGCACCTGCGGTATTCCGGCCGCAAGCGGCATTATCCCTCCGACCACGAAACCAAGTGAATGATAGTTCGGTATAGCGTTCAATATGACATCGTCCTCGTTCATGCCGGAAATGGCTTCCAAAATAGACGAAAGAAGAGTGACGATGTTTTCGTGAGTTATCGGGACGGCCTTTACAACCCCGCCTGCTCCGCTTGTATGAAACAGTGCCGCAAGTTTAGAATCGGGGTCCGGAATGCCCTGTCTGCCTTCCATTGTGGGGATCGCGTCTCCCTGTCCGGCTACCGCGGCCGGTATTCCGGCTTCTACCAGCTTGTCGGCGATAAAATCTATTTCACGGTTCACCACCACGCCAAATACATCGACGCTTTTCAGATATTCCGAGATGTGCGGGTATTTCAATTGGGGGTTCACCGGAACGACAGCTCCGCCAAGCCGCCATGCGGCGACACAGCTCGCAAGCAGCAGAGGACTGTTCGGCATGACCAAGCCCAATCTCTGACCGGCCGAAAAACCGCTTTGGACCAAATTGTCCTCGCATTCCATTACCATTTCGTCGAGCGCGCCCCTGGACCACCACTCCCCGTGCCACCACAGGCAAGGTTCGGTAGGGTATGCCGAGCACCCCCGCATAATCATCTCGTCAAGTCTGTCATTCAACAAAACATAACTCCTCCCGTGCCGCCCGCAAGTCAGAGGGACATAGCAAGATACGCGCCCCACGCCGAAGCGAAAGGCAGCAGGTTTTCCGGTATGTCGTACCTGGCATGGTACAATCCGTATTCCATCCCAGTGCCGAGAAACATCATACAGGAAGGTATTCTTTCAGCGAAATAGCAGAAATCCTCTCCGACCAGGAGAGGCTCTTTCAGCGGGCACATGCCGTCGCTGCCTATGAGAGCAGTGCCGGCTTCAAATATATCGGACACCAATTCGCCGTCGTTCACCACCTGCCCATAATCAAGCGTATATTCGACCGCAGCGGATATGTGCGCTATATGCGCCATCGCACGGACGACATCCTCTATTCTCCGTTTGAGAAAACGGTTCGTATCGCGATCCGTCGTACGGAGCGTGCCCCACATATTGACTTCTTTGGCGATGACGTTGTAAACTTCCGCCGCTTCGATGCGCCCAAAGGACAGTACCGCCGTCTTTTGAGGGGAGACCTCGCGAATCAGGACCGATTGAAGAGTAACCTGTATCAAAGCCGACAAATACAGCGGATCGGCCGTCAGATATGGCGTCGCTCCGTGACCTCCCTGCCCGGAAAGGCCGATATGGAGCTTGTTCGTGAAGGCCGTGATCCCGCCTTTGTTTGTAAACACCTGTCCGTAGGGCAGATAAGGAACCCAATGGACGCAAAGCATCTTTTCTATGCCGAATTTTTCCCGCAAACCCGCGTCGAGCAGATATCTCGAACCGCCCTTGCCTTCATCTGCGGGCTGAAAGATGAACACGACGGGATGTTTGAGGCTGTCCCGATGATCGGAGAGCAGAGCTGCCGTACCAAGCAACGACGCCATATGAGCGTCGTGTCCCTGCACATGGGAGATTCCCTCGTCATAGGAGCTGAACGGCAGCCCCGTATCCTCCCTAACCTCCACAGCATCCATCTCGGCACGAAACGCGACAGCCCCGCCGGGAAGCGAACCCCCTATCCTCCCCACAACACAGGTAGAGAGAGCAAAGCCCTTTACTACCTCCATGCCGGGCATGGACGAAAGCAACCCCTCTATCTTGCTCGACGTCATATGTTCTTCCATGCCGAGTTCCGGAAACTGGTGAAAATATCTGCGCCACTCGACAAGGTCACCCGCTATCCCCTCCGCTTCGGAGAGCATCTTCGCGCCAATGTTCATCCTTCCAGCCACCGGCGGAACGAAAAAGGAGCGCTCCACGGCTCAATTCTCATCGCTGAAGAGAGTATCCTTCCCTTGCACCAACCGTCAGCCCCCAACTGTTTACCGTCAAGGCTTTCCCGCGTCTCCCAGCATTCGTCGTCCGGCGATTTGCTTTCCAGCGAGAGATTGGGCGACGAGTATCCCCATATCCATTCATGAGAACCGGATATGAGGGGATTCATCCTCTTGCGGACGGCCACGTTTTTTTGAGGAACCCCTGGCGACGAAGATTTATACAGGCTGTCATAAGGAAGTATGCCAAAACCACGTCCCATACCACCTCCGGCCACTCCATCCGGAAGAGTGATTTTATCCCCCAGTACCGGCGCCGCCCCTCCTTCAGCCAGCATGAACGAACCCCCGCTCGACGCCCTGTTAAGCATCGTCTTGAGATAAATATTGGAGAAAAACTTGGGCAGGGTCATGTACGATGGGCCATGAGGTATATACACCCCGTGTATCGGGACGTTGTGAACTATTTGGCCTTCAAGAGATACTTCCACAACATTGCAGCCAAGAGCGCGCATCAGATGTTCGGTGCCGTCGCCTCCCAGCGTCAGCGTTTCATGCCTGATGACGGCGATGTTGACTTTCCCGCTGTCGGTTATCGGCTCGCAGAGCCTCGCTTGCGGCAGCCAGCCGGAATTGAGGTTCGCGAGAGCGCTGAACATCATCCAATTCACCTGATAATTCATATGCATCAATTGCAAGTAGGCTGATTTTATGGGGAAGATGGCTTTTACGGCTTCTTGAAAGAACAGGTCTGTCAAAAGGGGAACGTTTCGGTCGATTTTTTGGGATATGGAACCAATCGGCATTATGATAAACTGGCGGCCAACCTCTCTGTCGAGCAGCTCGTATTCCCTGTTGTTCAGGGTTGAACGAAACAATACGGCACGTATCACGATGTTTCCGTTTTGCTGAAACCCAGTCACAACTTCGTTCAGAGTGCGCACAGTGAGAGTGGAGGATGAGTCGCTGTAAAGCACCGGTACAATCTCGCTTTCGAGCCATTCGGCAAGCAGCCCGCACTCCCTGGGAATGCGAAACGGAGAATCCTCGGTCCATTTGCCTCCAAGGCTGGTTATAATGAGATTGAGGCAGTCCGGCGAGGCCGCCTGCTGGAATAGCCATCTCAAATTCGCACGTCCGTCGCACAGCGTCGGATCGAGCAGCGTTACAGGCTGCTCGCAGAGCAATTGAAGCAATCTGATGGATATTTCGTCGACATTGCCCAAAAACAGCTTCAGCTTATAACCCATCTTTTTCAGGGTTGCCGCGATGAGTAGGCCTGACATTATTTTCCCGGGTCTTTGCTCGTCAGCTATTATCAATCTTGGAAGATTCAAGATTATGCCTCCCTCACCACACAAAAAAATGAAATATGATATAGTTTACCACATTAATGATTGGCTGAACCACATTTGCGGCCGCCGCGAAAAAGGGGGAATCTCTTTGAAAATGCCGCTCGTGGATTACGGGGATTTCCGTGCCGAAGATTATTTTCAGGAGAAGAAAACCATAATAGGCGCCGGACGCTGCGGCGGAAAAGCGAAAGGGATAGCGTACGCCATATGCGCGCTCGAAGGCTCTCCCCTCGGGGATGTCGTCGTTTTTCCCGACCTTACCATAGTGCTGTCCACCGAGCTGTTCGACGATTATATCTTCAGAAGCGGGCTCGACGCCCCGTTCGGGGACGAAGACTGGGAACGCGCGCGAGGCGCGGTATACGAAACGTTGTTCCCTCCTCATATGAAGCTCGAGCTGGAACGAGTATTGGAACGCTTCGACGCGCTTGGCGCTCCGCCGCTTGCGATACGCTCCAGTTCCCTGCTGGAGGATTCCATATCCCTTGCCTTCGCCGGCAAATACCAGACCTGCTTTTCACCGAACATAGGTTCGCGTTCCGAGCGGTACGCAATGCTGGAAAAAGCCGTTCGCACCGTCTTTTCCTCCGTTTTCAACCCATCGGCGAGGGCCTACCGCGAAAAACACGGACTGCTCGGGGCAAAAGAGTCGATGGCCGTGATAGTGCAATCCGTCGCCGGAAAACGCCATGGAAGCTACTATTACCCAGAGCTGGCCGGAACCCTCTTTTCGCGTGTTTTTCGCCGCCCCAACCCGAGAATAAAAAAAGAAGACGGTTTAATGAGGGTATGCTTCGGGCTCGGAACGCGATCCGTCGACCGCTGCGCCGCCCGCACGTTTTACCTCACAAACCCGTCGCTGCGCCCTGAAGGCAGCCTTCCGTCGCAGATAGCGGAAGAGAGCCAGGAATTTTTCGACTATATAGATACGGATCACGGCGTGCTCTTAACGGGAGCGCTCCCCATGTTCTACCGATTTCTCATGAAAGAACACAAGAATTTCGGAGTATACGTGCAGCTTTACGGCGACGATTTCCTATACTCGACCATGGCCGACCCCGAGGTGCCGACACGCCCCATTTTCTCTTTTCCCGAGCTGCATATACGCGAACGCGCGCTGTTCGACGCGTCAAAAGCGCTTTTGAAATACATGGAGGACACAACCGGATTCCCCGTCGATATCGAGTTCTCTTACGAAACCGCGCCGAAAAAAAAACTGAGCGTCCTTCAGATGAGACCGCTCGCTTCGTATGAGGAGCTTAGCAGAATCGAGATTCCAGAGACTCCGGACGAAAAAATAATTTTCAAGGGCGACAGGATGGTAAGCAATGGAATGCTCGAAAACGTGACTCATCTCGTGTACGTCGACCCCGCCCTTTACAAGAACAACTGGGATCCGTCCGGAACGGCGCGGGCGGTTGGAGAGGCCAACAAACGCCTCACCGGAACGAAATATATACTGGCCGGTCCAGGCAGATGGGGAAGCCGCAACCCGGCGCTCGGCGTGCCGGTAAGATATGACGAGATATGCAACTGCGGGGTATTGGCGGAGATAAGCGTGCCCGACCTAAATTTT
Organism: Synergistaceae bacterium; assembly: GCA_031269915.1. Lineage (GTDB taxonomy): Bacteria > Synergistota > Synergistia > Synergistales > Synergistaceae > JAIRKI01. The sequence continues at coordinate 29,401 of JAISYN010000095.1, read as the reverse complement.
TCCCCGGAATTGTCCTTCGGAACGCACTTCTTCCTCGACATGGACTCCGATGGAATCTTGTATCTGCCGGTTTTCAGCAGACAGGGAGGCAACAAGTACAATAAGGAATGGCTGGATACGACATATTATACCGTCGGCGGACATCCGGCTGTCAGGATATACGAGGGAAACTTCTCCGCGTATCTGGACGGTGAAGACGAGACGGGAATTATCATTTTGTCGTGATCAGCTCTCTATGCCCTTGCGGGCCTTTACTCCGGATTTGAAATAATGCTTTATCTCGCGCATCTCGGTCACGAGATGCGCGGCTTCTATCAGCTCATGCGGCGCGCCCCTGCCTGTCAGAACGAGTTCCACCGATGACGGGCGTTCGCGAACCAGCGACATCAATTCTTCTTTCGATATCAGGCCAAGACTGTATGCCACATTAGCTTCGTCGAGTATCACGACTCTGTAATCGCCGCTTTTCATCGCGCTGAGCGCGTCATCTATACCGAGCCGCGCGGATGCTTTATCCTCGTCGGACGGATGGGACCCGACGAAGCCTCCGGCGCCGTATTGACGGCACGTTACGTTTTTGAGGTTTCGCAATATTTGAATCTCGCTGTAGTCGCCCAATTTCAGGAATTGAGCGAAAAAAACTTTGATTCCGGCTCCAAGAGCCCTTACGGCAAGCCCAATGGCCGCGGTAGTCTTTCCCTTGCCGTTGCCCGTATATACCTGAACGCGGCCTTTTGTGAAGACATCCGGCCTGTCGTCGTATTTCACAATGGATCATACCTCCTGATAGTCGTCCAGCGAGAGTTCGAGCGGTATTCCGATAAAACGCCTGGTCTCGTCAAACTCGAAATCCATCAGTAGGTTCGATATCTGAAGTTCTATGACATCGTCCGTTTCATAGGGGATTGAAAACCTTCTGAATCCGAATTTTTCGGCGAAATAGGGGATTCTTCTTCCTTCCGGCTTTCCGCGCCGGGAGAGTTCGTTTTTCAGAAAACCCAGAAACTCCTCGTGGTCAAAGAGCGGGTTGACGCTCGCTATGACCAGGACTTTGCACTCGTCGAGCAGTACGGAACTTTTCCAAATACCGCAGAACGTCACGCCCGCCCCGAACAATGAACCGGATCCGCCAAGCCCGTGCAGCGCTCTTTCCATAGCCTCGGAATACGCGAACACGATCGCGAACCCTCTGTGCGGTTCCGTCACGCAACGCGCCCGTATCAGATTTTCAGGAACGAGAGTCCCGATCGGGCAGTCTTCATCGTTCCACATATACAGCAACTCGCTGTCCAGCATCATCGCCATCTCCGCGATATCGCCGAGCGCGTCGCTGAAAAGCGAGTTTGTGGTAATCGGTTTGAAGTCGCACCTGTAAGGCACCCACGTCTCAATATCGAATTCCATGTTTTGGCTCCAGTACGGGAGACGCGAGACGCCGCCAAACATACCCCTGTTCGACGCCCCCCTCAAGAAGCGAGACGCCGGGCCGCCTTTGGGGTTTTTCCCAAAAGCTCTATGACTTTTCCAAGGAGGTTTTGCATTTCGGGCTTTGTAATCTGCGCATCAGCCCCTATGCTCTGCGCTTTGCGCTTGATATCCTCCGCCATAACGCTGGAGAAGACTATGACCGGAATACGGGAGAGCCGCTCATCCTCCTTGACGCGGCGGGTGAGAGTGAGCCCGTCCATCTTCGGCATCTCTATGTCCGTCAGCAGTATGTCGAACTCGTCTCCATCCTCAACCAGTCTGTCCCAAGCCGCCTTGCCGTGCCCGACCACCTCGAAATTGTGGAAACCGCCCGATACCAGCACGTCCTGTATCAATTTGCGGATGAGCGGGGAGTCTTCCGCTACCAAAATTTTGTATTCGTCGAGGTCGCCAAGACCGCTTGTGAGACTGGGTGATATTTTGCCCTCCACCTTGAACTGATCGGAGAGACCCGGGTTTACCACCTGCACTATGCGTTCGTAGTCGAGCAGAAGGATATTGCGCTCTTCTCGTTTTATGACGTAGAGGGCGTTTTCGCCGAGAAACGTTCCGGTCAACGACGCGTCCAACTCATCCGAATTGATTCGGTAAATTCTGTCAACCGCGTCTACGACGAACCCCAGCTTCATCTTATTGAACTCGGCCACAATGAGCTTGCTGCCGTCGCGTTCGACGCTAGGGGTGATATCCAGATAGGCTCTGAGGTCAATGAGAGGTATTACCTCGCCCCGTATGGTAGTTATTCCGATCATTGCCGGGTGTGTCTGCGGTACGTCGCGTACGCCGGGCCAGCGGAGTATTTCCCTCGTCTTGTCAACGTTGATGGCGAAATATTGACTGCCCAACAGAAAAACTACGACCTGCCATTCGTTTGTGCCAACCTCAGTGAGAATTTTTTCGTCCGTCCTTCGTGCCATGCCGATCACTCCCCATTTTGATACAACCTGATTTTTCACTCGTAGACGCGGGAAAATCGCTGATATTATTTTATAGTATAAGACAAATATGGTAAAGCAGGTATGCCAAAAAGACGGAACGGAAAAAGAGCCCAAAGGCTCTTTTTTTCGCCCAGAGCTTTGTTCGGCAAATTGTCCGCCTCGGCGGCTGTTGAGATTCCAGGGATTCGTACGTTCGCGGCGCGTACTCGGCTCCCGCGCCGATTCGAACGCGCGCCTTGGTGTTATAATAATATAGCGAATATACGCGCAGATACGCGATGGAGGATTTCACTGCAATGAATAAAAATAGGCGGGGCCCTACGAAAACTAGCGAAGAGAAAAAACGCGCAGGAATTTTTTCCGTTTTCAGGGGAATATTCCTCTTCATTTTATTCCTTTTCATTGGGGCTGCCGCCTTCGCGTCCGTACTGACGGTGATAATGCTTCAAGACATTATGCGCGATCTCCCGCCGGTCGAAAACATGCGAACTCCAAGCCTCACATCGGTCGTCTACGACAGACACGGCAGCGTCATCGCCAAGCTTTTCGAGGAAAACAGAACGTGGACAGAACTCGGGCAGATATCGCCGTGGGCGGTCAAATCCGTTCTCGCCGCCGAGGACAGCGAATTCTACGAACATCAGGGCATAAGGCTGAAGGCCATCGTCCGGGCCGCTGTAAACGACCTGATACTGAGGGGCAAATTGCAGGGAGGCAGCACTATAACACAGCAAGTCGCGCGCATGATGTTCCTCACCCGCGAGCGCACCCTCAAACGGAAAGCGAGCGAGGCCATACAGGCCATCAAGATGGAAAAGAAGTACACCAAAGATCAGATATTGGAGCTGTATATGAATATGGCCTATTTCGGTCAGGGAGCTTACGGCATCACGGCTGCCTCGCAGAATTATTTCGGCAAGAGCGCAGCCAATCTGACGCTTGCTGAAGCCTCCCTGCTGGCCGGACTGCTGCCGGCGCCGAACGCCTACAACCCGATAAGGCACCTGGACAAGGCGAAAGTGAGGCAGAGCTATGTACTAGGGCGCATGACGGACACAGGAATGATAACCGAACAGGAAAAATCGCAGGCGTTCGCGGCGAACCTCACCTACGCGGTGGCGAGCGCGGACGCCAAAGTGAGATTCATCATGGAGGACGCTCCGCATTTCGTGTCGCATATACTTTTCAAGGAACTGCTGCCGAAATACGGGCGCGACCGGATATACAAGGGCGGCCTCACCATCCGCACGACCATCGATCTGGACTTGCAGCGGCATGCCGAAGAAGTGATATCCAAGATGAAATTCGAAGGCGCGCTGGCCTGCCTCGACCCTAACACAGGCGAGATTCTGGCGCTCGTGGGCGGCAGGGATTTCAACGACAGCAAATTCAACCGCGCCACGCAGGCATACAGACAGCCAGGATCGGCTTTCAAGCCGATAGTATACGCGGCCGCGATCGAAAACGGTTTCAGGCCGGTCGACAGAATTCTCGACGCTCCGCTCAAATTCCCGAACGGATGGTCGCCGCAAAACAGCGACAACAAATTCAAAGGCGAGATAACGCTGATCAACGCGCTGTCTCAATCGGTAAATACAGCCGCCGTGCGCCTGGCGCAGGTCACTGGCGTGGACGCGATAAGAAATCAGGCGCGCCGCATGGGAATAACGACGAAATATCTTCCCGAGGACTTGTCGGTCGCGCTCGGTTCAAGCAGTGTGACGCCGCTGGAAATGGCGGCGGCCTTCTGCGTGTTCGCGAATAACGGTCATAGGGTGGAACCGTACGGCGTGCGCGAGATACTCGACAGCAACGGCGACGCCGTCGAGCAGAACGGCCCGGTCATCACGGACGCGCTCTCCCCCGAAACCGCCGTAACAGTGAGGTCGATGCTGATGCAGGCCGTCAGTTGGGGAACCGGGACAAGGGCAAATCTGGCAAAAGAGGGCTATCAGACGTTCGGGAAGACCGGAACGACCAACGAATGGACGGATGTATGGTTCGCCGGGGGAACTCCCGATCTGGTAAGCGTGGTATATGTCGGTAACGACAACCACAAGACGCTTGGACGGGCATTCGGCGGAACCGTCGCGGCGCCGGTATGGAAAGAATTCATGGAACAGGCGGTAAAAATAATGAAAACTCCCGACAAATTCCAGATACCTTCGGGAGTGGGGGTGCAAAGCGTGACAATATGCAGATCCACTGGGTACCTGGCCACAAAGAGCTGCCCGAGCAAGGCCAACATTCTGATGGCTATCGGCCAGGCGCCCGAGTCATACTGCCCCTGGCACGGAGGCGAATTCCTGGCCGCGCAGAACGACACGAACGCGCCGCAGTTACTGCTGACGTCAATGGATGACGAGAACAGGCTGATATACGCTTTGGCGCTGCCAAATACCGACGAGGAACCGCAGGTATTCGAGCCTGTGAACGCGCCCGCTCCTCAATTGCCCGAACCAGAACTGGCGCCTTACATAGACGACCCATCGCCGGCGATCGAACTGGAACAACGTTATCAGGATCTTTTGAAGCAGTATAGCATTCAGTGACGTCCGGGCTCACTTGCCGGACAGAGAATTGAAAATTTGGAGGGCGTAGCGGTCCGTCATGCCCGATATCTCGTCTATGGCTTCTCTCGCGCTCAAGCCCCGTTCCTCCCGGATATGTCCGTACAGGAATTTCAATATTTTCGCCAGCCGAGGCTCCTCTTTTATGATGGCCTCGTGGCGATAGACAGAGCCATACAGGAAATTTCTCAGCGCCTCCACCTGCTCCAAAACACGCTCGCTCAGAAAGATACGGCCGCCTCTGCTGTGAGAAACTACGTCCTTCACGAGCGAATTTATCCTCGCGCCGTGCGAGGCTCCGAGTGTTTCAAAGACGCCGTTTGGAATATCGCCCTTTTCTATGAGGCCCGCGTCAATCGCGTCGTCCAGGTCGTGATTGAGATACGCTATGGAGTCCGAGACCCTCACCACCCAGGCCTCGACGGTAGAGGGGGCGCTGAGGCCGAAGCCCTCGCGCACGTCGACCTGTCCTTTGGAGTGCTGGACAACGCCCATACGGACCTCCCAAGTGAGATTGAGCCCGCGCCCCTCGCGTTCGAGCGCATCAATTACTCTCAGGCTCTGCTGCGCGTGGTGAAAGGGCGGCAGCCCCTCCGAAACCGCTATTTCATTCAGCACCCGCTCCCCATGATGGCCGAACGGCGCGTGCCCGAGGTCATGGGCGAGGGCAATGGCCTCGGTCAAATCCTCATTCAGGCGCAGCGCGCGCGCGACGGTGCGCGATATCTGCGCGACCTCCAGTGTATGGGTGAGCCGGGTCCTTGGGTGATCGCTCTCGGGAAACATCAGCACCTGAGTTTTGTGCTTCAGTCTTCGGAAAGATTTGCAGTGAATTATCCTGTCTCTGTCGCGTTGGAACGCGGTGCGTATGCCGCACGGTTCCTCCGCACGCTCCCTGCCTCTGCTCTTTGCCGCCGGGCAAGCCCAAGGGGCGAGCCATTCCAGTTCGCGCTCCTCCCATATTTCCCTGAAAGGCCTTTTATCCAATTCCAATCTCTGTTCCAAAATCACTCATCTTCTTCGCCGTTCCGTACCCCGTCCTCATCCTTTTCAGTGAAAACCAGCCCGTTTATCGCGGCATGTCCGTGAAACACGCGCACGTCCACCAGGACGTCCGAGTCGTTTATCCTTCGCTCTATCTCGCGGCCCATGCCCTCCGGGACGTAATAAGCGTTTATTCCGTCGTAATCGATCATATGTCTGTAGTATTGCGAGCCCCTCAGATACAGTCCGCCCGGTCTCGTCGAGGAGACGCTTTTGACATGTCCGATGCCTTCAGCGTCCCTTTCCAGCGCGGCGTAGACGGCTTGCCGGGGTCTCCGGTAGTGGCTGTCGTTGATATCCGGCGGAACGAGGTCGCCCGATATGTTTGAAATTTTATAGTTCAGGATCACATAATCACCCCTCAGAAAATCGGTGGGGTCGACCGGCAATGTCTCGAGCAGCACGCTTTCGCCGGCGAGCAGCACCGTGAAATTGACTATGGGAACCCACAGCAGGGAAATGAGCGGAAGTACCGCGATGGCGGCGTATTTTAGGGGGATGTTTTCGAGTAATTTACCGGATATTTTCATCGCCGCCGCCCCCGTTTCCCGCATCCGGACTCTGCCCGCCCAGCTTGTGCCATTTTTTGTAAGCGTAAGCCACGAGGATCAGGAATATGCCGCCGGAGATAAAGAATATGGCCGTATCCATGAAGGTGTAAAACAGATCGAAATACCAGCGCGCCAGCAGAGCGCAGAACAAAAACGCCGAAAAACCTCCGCCGCGATACCTCAGGAGTATGCGGCTCACCAGATAAGCCCCAAGCAGCACGCTCGACAAAACCGGCGCGGAGAGAGTTCCCTCGGTATAGTAACCGCTTCCTGCATACTTGAAACTGAAATCCAAATCCCACACAAACCTGGCGGTCAGGCTCAGCCCCGCCGCCCCGACGATCAGCAGCCCCTGCCATTCCAGATCCGCCGCGTCCAGTTTTCCCGCAATAAACGTTATCAAAGCCCCGATCGCGAGCACTCCGAAGATATACGGCAGAACGGTTTCGTGCCTGCTGTTTATGACGCACATCCACGTAAACCAGTTCAAAATGAGGAAATTACCGAAAAAAATTCTCCTCGTCGACCCTCCGATGAAAACATATTTTACCGGAGAACCGGCTGAATCGTCCGGGAGTTTTTTTCGTTCGGCCCACATCCGCCAAGCCATACCCAGCAGCAGCGCGCCAATCAGGAAAGGCCCCGCGGGGCCCTCGCGGAGCGCGTAGGATGAGGATGCCATGCCGTAGAAGGAACCGTTGTCCTTCATATAATAAATAAAAGCCGTATTCAGATAAAATAACGTCACTACTTCGTACAATAAAAATATCGGCAGCTTCCGCACTATCAAAAACGCCGGCATATATACGATCAGCCACGTCAGGAGCAGGCTTTCGACTGAACCGCTGATATGGAACACCTGCGACATCAGCGCGATTCCTCCCATCAGGAGAAACCCGGACAATAAAATCAACGTTTCCGCCGCGGTTTTGCGCCCCTTTATCTCGCAAAAATACGCGGCCGCTACGCTCGCCGCGTACAGGCCGACGATCAGCGTTATTTTGACGAATCTGCCCAGCGCATCCCAATTAGCCGCGATGAAGCTTAAAACGCCGAGCCCGATCATCGTCACGCCTAGCGCCCAAATCACCGCCGGCAATTGTTTCGCCGAAGCGTAACCAGACATGATTCCGTCCCGGATCTCGGGCGAGATGATGCCCTCCTCGACCCACCTGGAAGATTCTTCTCTCAAAAACTGATGTTTCGCCGTGGATATTTTCCGCTCCAAACAAACACCTCCGCTGGAGACAAAATGGTATAGCGGGCGCGAGAAGCCCCCTCGCCCGCTATACAGCGTCTAGTTCAGCTTGCCTAAAGCCGCGTGGGCGGCGGCGAGCCGGGCCACCGGGACGCGGAATGGGGAACAGCTCACGTAATTGAGCCCGAGGGAGTGGCAGAAAGCCACGCTGGACGGATTTCCACCGTGCTCTCCGCATATTCCTATGCTCAAATCCGCTCTGACAGAACGCCCCTTTTCCTTCGCTATCTTCATCAGACCGCCGACGCCATTTCTATCGAGAACATGGAAGGGGTTGTGCTCCACCACTCCGTCTTCGACGTAGAAACCGAGGAATTTGTTCTCGGCGTCGTCGCGGGAGTAGCCGTAGGTCGTCTGGGTGAGATCGTTCGTACCGAAGCTGAAAAACTCGGCGTATTCGGCCACTTCGTCGGCTATCATCGCGGCGCGGGGGACCTCTATCATCGTGCCGACTTTATAACCGACATTGACCTTCTCTTTTTCCATGACCTCGGCGGCTATATGCCGGGCCATCGCTTCGAGGCGGCGCATTTCTTCCTTGATGCCCACGAGCGGCATCATTATCTCGGGGTGAACCGTCCCGCCCTTGCGGGAAACCTCGCAGGCCGCCGATATTATCGCGCGTATCTGCATTTCGAATATCTCGGGATAGACTATGCCGAGGCGGCAGCCCCTGAAGCCCAGCATGGGGTTGATCTCGTGCAGATCGTTGGCGCGGGCTATCTCGGTCTTGATTATCGCGCCGCGCGCGCTGCCGGGACCGACTTCGGCCAGTTCTTTCTCCAACTCGGGTATCTTGGGCAGGAACTCGTGCAGCGGCGGATCCAGAAGGCGGATTATGACGGGGAAACCGTCCATGGCATCGAAAATACCCACGAAATCCTCCCGCTGCATCGGTTCGAGGCTGGCAAGCGCTTTGACGCGCTCCTCCTTCGTGGAGGCGATCACCATCTTCTGCATGGCGGGCAGGCGATCCGCCGCCATAAACATGTGTTCAGTGCGGCAGAGACCCACTCCGCGGGCGCCGAATTCGCGGGCGCGCCGCGCGTCCTCGGGGGTGTCGGCGTTTGCCCAGGTTTCGAGCCTGGATTCCTTATCGGCGCTGTCGAGCAGCGCTTTGAAGTCGTCGGAGAACTGAGCTTCGATGAGCGGGACCTTGCCGACGATCACCTCTCCCTTGGAACCGTCGAGCGATATGAAATCGCCCTTGTTCACGGTCACGCCGCCCACTGTGAACTGCTGCGCCTTGAGGTCGATCTTCACCGTCTCGGCCCCCGACACGCACGGTTTGCCCATGCCTCGGGCCACTACGGCCGCGTGGCTGGTCATGCCGCCGTGAGTCGTAAGAACGCCCTGCGCCGCGAACAGCCCGTGTATGTCGTCGGGAGTGGTCTCTGGACGAACGAGTATGACGGGGGTTTTCGCGCCTTTTTCCGCGGCCTCGTCGGCGTCGAACACGACCTCGCCGACAGCTGCGCCCGGAGACGCAGGAAGCCCTTTGGCAAGCGCCTTGTATTTCGCTTTGGGATCTATCTGCGGGTGAAGAAGCTGTTCCACCTGATCGGGCGACACGCGCGTCACGGCGGTCCGCGTATCTATCAGACCTTCGCGCAGCATGTCCATCGCGATTTTGACCTCGGCGGCGGCGGTGCGTTTGCCGTTGCGGGTCTGGAGGATGTAAAGTTTGCCGCGCTCGACGGTGAACTCTATATCCTGCATATCTTTGTAGTGATTTTCGAGATTCTTGGCTATGCGGAAGAATTCCTTGTAGACTTCGGGCATGACCTTTTCGAGTTCGGCTATCGGGCTGGGAGTTCTTATGCCGGCTACGACGTCCTCTCCCTGAGCGTTCATCAGATATTCGCCGTAAAGCTTGTTTTCGCCGGTCGCGCCGTCGCGGGTGAAACAGACGCCCGTGCCGCAATCGTCGCCCAGATTGCCGAACACCATGGACACCACGTTGACGGCGGTTCCCAGATCAGCCGATATGTTGTTTATCTTGCGGTAAGTGTTTGCCCTCGGGGTGTTCCAACTGCGGAACACGGCGTCGATGGCAAGACGGAGCTGTTTTTCGGGGTCGGTCGGGAATTCTTTTCCGGCCTCTTTCACTATCTCTTTATAGGTTATTATCAGCTTTTTGAGTGAGTCGGCCGGAATCTGGTGATCGAATTCCACGCCGAGCGATTTGCGGATGCCCGAGAGTTTCTCCTCGAACAATTCAGCGCTCACATCGAGCACGACATCCGAGAACATCTGTATGAATCTGCGGTAACTGTCGTAAGCGAAACGGGGATCGCCCGATACTTTCGCCAGAGCCTCGGCGGTATCGTCGTTCAGCCCGAGATTCAATATGGTGTCCATCATGCCCGGCATCGACACCGGCGCGCCGGAGCGGACGGAGACAAGCAGAGGATTGTCGAGGGAACCGAGTTTTTTGCCGGTGGAGGCTTCGACGCGAGCAACCGAGGAAAGGACGTCCGGCCATATTTCGTCGAGCAGGTTCGCGCCCTGCGTCCAATAAGCCTTGCAGGCCTCTGTCGTTATGATGAAGCCGGGCGGCACTGGAAGCCCTATCTTGCTCATCTGGGCAAGGTTGGCCCCTTTGCCGCCAAGAAGGGCTTTCATGCTGGCGTCGCCCTCGTTGAAGTCGTAAACGTACTTCTTATCTGCCATATCTGTTACCTCCTCAAATATTTTGCGCCGTCGCTCGCGCTGTGCGCGAAACAAATTCCGCACACATATTATATCCTAAAAAAATTTTTACGGTAATTTTGTGCGGGGCGCAAATTTCATTCCGTGCCGATTTGCGTTTTACTTTCCAGCCAATACCGGAAATAATGGCGCTTCACGGGTTATTATGACATTTTGCGGCATGCGCATGACGAGCGATACAACGGAAGAAAACGCCGAACTCACGAAAAAGCCGGAGGAATTGACCTCCGGCCGCTGTGTTTATATGTTTGGCGGCGGTTCCAGCTATTGCCGTTTGCCGCGGCGCGATACCAGAAACATTCCAGCGAGCAGGACAAATGCGCCGAAACTCAGGCCGGCGTCACACCCGCCGCCGGAACCGCTCCCCGGACCGTCGTCAAAGTTTACGAGAGTGATCGGATCGCTCGCAATCCCATCTTTTTTCCCATCGTAGATGAAAAGGAATTTTTCCCCTTCGGACTCGACCAGCTTGACGCCGCACTTTCCGGAACCTCCAGCCGGATATTTAACGTCTTCTTCGTCGCCGGGCTCGCCATCGACTATGATAAGCGCCGCGGTGATGAGCGCTTCGTCATTCCCGATTTCCACTATGCCGAGTTCGCTGAGGTTGACCCAGCCACCGTCTTCAAAACACTTCAAAACCCTGTAATCGACTTTGTTCAGTTTTTTATCTGAAGATTATTTTCAGCATGATGTTTCAAAACAGTTTACTGAAGACCAGCGTTACGCGCGGCGCATCAAGCCACCATAGTTTTTACGGCGATTTTCCCGCATCCTCCTTCGGCGCTTTCGTTCAATCCACGTACTTTATCTTGTCGGGTTCCTGTTCGTGGGCTTCCTTCGCGGCGTCCGGCACGCCTATTGATATCGCCACTGCGAACTCGTAGTTCGGAGGGAACTTCAGCAGCTCGTTAAAATAGCCCTCTCTCGGGCCCTGAAACGCTCCGGCGGGCAGGCCCAGTATCACGCTTCCCAGTCCCAGCGACTGCGCGGCAAGCGCCATCGTCTGCACAAGTATTCCGGCGTCGAGCTTGCTCCACTGCCAGCCCTTTTCGGCGCTGATGAAGACGACGGTCGGAGCGTCGTAAAAGATATCCTCGCGATCAAGCTTCAGGATTTTTTTGGCTTCCGCGTTGACCTCAGCCACGACGGATTTGTTCCGCACGACCGTCATATGCCAGGGCTGTCTGTTGCGCGCGCTCGGCGATTCGAGGGCGGACGCGAGAATAGCGTCGAGCTGTTCCTGCGTAATTTGCTCCTTCTTGTAAGCGCGGATGCTCCTGCGTTCGGAAATTGTTTCGAGTACCGGATTGCTCATGACAAAACCTCCTTGGATTCGAATTTACAGATTCAGACAGCGTTCTGTTTCTTTTTCGCGATATTGCCGAAAATTGCTTTCGTTGCCTTCGCGAGATCCTGAGTGGACATGTGAAACATCAGCCCCCGCTCTCCCGCGTTCACCGCTATTTTTTCATGATTCGCCGCGTCTTCGTAAATATAAACTTTGTAAGGCTTGACGCCTATCGGAGAGCATCCGCCCATGACGTATCCGGTGAGGAGAAAAAGTTCATTCGGGTTTACCATTGAAACCTTTTCATTTCCCGACAGGCTCGCGAGCGATTCGATGTCGAGTTCGAAACCGGCGGGTATGCACGCCTCCAACATGCCGGTTTTGTCGCCGCGCAGCACGAGCGTTTTGTAAATGATCTCGTAAGGCATGCCCATGTCATCGGCCGCGTGTTCCGCCGAGAGATTGCCGGAATTGACGTCATAACGAATAAATTCGTACGCGATGCCCAACTCGTCGAGCCGCTTCGTCGCCTTGGTTTTACCGTCCTTCTTCATTTTCATCATTCCGCAGCATTCCCTTCTAATAAATCCCCAGTGTGATATTTTATATTTTATCATGGAATCGTACGCGCTGCCGCGCACAACACGAAGTATCGAGAGGTTCACTACAAATTTTATCAGAATTTAGGATTATTGCGATGCATTCCCAACAAAAAAATCCCGCAAATTTCACAGTGGATCTGTTTTTCATACTGAATGGCAAGAAAAAATTTATTTAAGTCAATAAAAGTCTATTATTATACTCTCAAAATATATCATAACGAAGCGGCCGTTTGAAACAAAAATCGGCGTCAATGGACGCGCAGCAGCGACCTCACTTCTTTTTCGGTCATCCCCGCCAATTCGGCAACGCGTTTTATACCGCGGGCGCCGTGTCCGGTAAGGTGTGAAATATTTTTCGCCTCTATAGTCCAAGGGCCTTTGGGTTTTTGAGCGACAAGGGAGAGGGCTGTCTTTTCGGACAGGGCGAGTTCTCCGAACGCGGGGTGATACGGCCCGGACAGTACGGATTTTTTCAAGCTCGTGGATTCGGGCAGGCCGACGCGGATCACTCTGAAACCGAGACGTTCGGCCTCCAACGTCAATTTCCCGCTCATCCGCACAGCTTCGCCCAGTTCCAGGGGACGGTATTCGCCGCGCCTGTACATGGCTTCGAGTTCCGTGCCTTCAAGCACCAGGCATGGGTACAATCTGAAATCCCACTTTCCGCCCTCGGGCATGAGCGAAGCAAGCGTGTTCACGTCGGACATGGCACTATCCGCGGTCTGTCCGGGCAGGCCGATCATAATCTGCGCGCCCAGGTGGAAACCGTTGTCGCGCAGGCGCTTCACCGCAAATTTTATCGCCTCGGAGTCACCGCCCCGGCCGCATGCTTCGAGTATCGCGGCGTCCATGGACGGGATGCCAAGCTCAATGGTCGCTATGGGATATTTCTTCAGGGTCGCGATGGTTTCCAGTCCATATGCCCCGTCAAAATCGCCGGGGTATGATGAAAAAGTTATCACGCTGCCCGAGGGCGCCGCGCGCACCGCATCCAAAAAATCGATCATCCGCGCGCGGGGAACGCGCGCGAAACTTCCTCCGAAATAACACAACTCAACGGGCGAGTCCAGAGCGGCCAGAACCTCCCGGACAGCGCCGGGAGTCGCAGCGCCGCCCGCTCCGGCGTCACGCGTTATCGCGTTCTGATCGCAATAGACGCACCTGCGCCCGCAACCGAGGAGCGGAATGAAAAACGCTATTCTCCTTAGGTTCATCCCCCGCCGATACCCTTGTCAGGCGGGGTTTTTCGTCCTTCTTTCATGCTTGCGCGAACGGGAACCGCCCGCGTCGTCATAGTCCGTCAGGATAGCGTCGATAACGCGCTCAATCTGCCGCAATTCGCCGTCCGAGAGCTTTTTCCTGTGAAACCACACTTCCGACTCCCCGCTGGACAAAAGTTCTTCGATCTGCAGGCGGCCGCCTTTGGGAGGATATTCGTCCACTATGTCGTTCACTGTGGCCGAAAGCGCGTCCGCCAGACGATAGAGCAGCTTGATGGACGGCACCCGCCTGTTGCTCTCCAGCGCCTGGATATATATCCGGCTCACGCCGACATTGTCCGCCAGTTTCTGTTGTGTCAGAGACGCGTTTTTTCTGAGCGTCCGCAATCGTAATCCAAGGCTCATTTCATTTCCCTCCTTCGTTTTTTTAGCAGCTTGTTGCCTGATATTTTACTACGATACATGAAAAGTGTACAGGCTAAAAGATCCGCCGCACCTCCAGGACTCGCTCCCAATTCGATTAATCTGCCCCCAAGTCCGCGCAACGGCTCGTATCGCCCGGGACATACCGGATCGAAACCCCGCAGCGCCCCGCTCACTCTCTCCTTATATTCGCCGCGCCAGAAATTCACACCCGCCCTGTGTATGACGTTGGTGTCCTCACACTCCAACATAATCGTCAGCATCGCCTTTATCGCAGCGTCACGGAGCGCGGCGCCTTCCGAAAGCGCTTCTTCCAGCGCTCCGAGGCCCGCTTTTACTGACGGGAATCCTCCGGCTGCCTCAGCTCTTATACCTCCTATTCCATGCAAAAAATAAATTTTTTCTCCATGAGTCATCTTCTCCCCTCTTTCTACTTTTTGGGCGATCGAGTTAAATTCTCTTCCGACGTCTGAGGCGATAATACCGCCGGCCGCTTCCAATACGGCGCTAGGCGAATATTCCCGGGCCGGAATGCGCGCGCCGGAGGCGGCCACAAGCAGCGACAGCGCGAATATCAGCCCTTTGTGCGTATTCACTCCTCCGGTGGCCTCGAACATCGCGCATTCCATCTTTCTTCCGGTCACGCGCAATTTATCGGCAAGTTCGCTCAATGGTTTATAATGTCCGCAGCAAAGTCCGGCGTGCGCCTGAACCCGCCACAAGGGGGCAATTGCCGACGCACCGATCAGGAAGGTTATCCAGTTCATATCGGAGTGGCTGCCGGGCGAATCAGGGCAGACCAGTCCGGGTTTCGGAGAGAGCATCAGCTCTTCGTATGTGGCGAGCGCGGCGAGCGCGCCCAGAGCGACCGCGTCCCGTTCCCACGCTGGAACGACTGGAGTGTTCGAATCGATATTTGAGCAGAAAGGCGGAACTAAATTCATGAAATCGGATAACATCATCGCGAGATTCTCCCGAAAATTTCTTTTCCCAGCCATATTTTCAATTGCGGCGATAGTATTTTGCGCTGTTTCCGCAAATACCTCGAATGATATCGAGTCCTCTTTTTGGTCGCGAGACTGGCACGCGCTGGACGAAATCTATTCCTCCGCCGCGTCGGGAGACATCGCCGGCGTCTCCTCGCCCCTCTCTGCGCGCGAAAAATCCATCTACGTCAACGCTCTCTGGCTCCAGGGCCGCTATGAGGAAAGCGTTTCCGTCCTGGAAAGCATACTACAAGATTTTCCAGATGGCTTACGTGCTTACGCCGATATGCTGTTCGTATTAGGTACTGAGCGAACGGGCAGGAAAGAGGAGGCGTACGGCAAGGGGCTATCCCTGTGGGAGAGCGGACCGCCCGAAAACATGAGGTATTATGTCGCCTACGCGATTGCCCGCCTCTCCCGCGATCTGTCCATGAAAGACGAATCCGTCGTCTGGTTCAGGAGGATGTACGATCTGGCGTCCGACAAAAAACACGCGGTTCAGGCGCTCTCTCAGATAATTGAGCTTGGAGGCGCGGGCCCGGAGGACGCGGCGGCCTTACTGATAAATTCCCCAACGGACAAAAGAGCCCTCGCCCTGCTGGCTGACGCCAAGGCCGGTACGAGCGGCCTCGTGGAATACGCGTTGGGCTACAGGGCATATATCGGCAAAAAATACGGCGAAGCCATGGCGCACTTTGAACTCGCTTCAAAAGACATCGCGTATGGGGAAGCCGCCAGATATTATCACGCTTACTCCGCATACCGCGAGAAAAAAGACGATACGGCGTACAAATTGTGGTCGGATTTGGCCCTCACCGGTTTCGATTATCCCCAACGCTCCGTGCAGAGGCTCGAAACTTTGGCGGGACGCTATAAAAAAGACGAAATAATCGGACTTTTCAAAAAAGCGGCCGCGGCCCGCGAGAAAGATTATCCGGCGGTCGCGTCGGACGCGCTTGCCGCACTCATGAGAATAGGCGGGCCGTCCGAGGCGGCAGAGGCCGAACGCATTCTCTTCGCCATTCACACGTCGAGCGCGCAGGCGGCGGCGATCCGATGGGAGCGCGGATGGCGCGCCTGGAAAGAGAAAAGATACAGGGATGCCTACGACCAATGGTCGGCCGGATATTCTCACGATATCGAAAATCCGGAGACCGCCTCGCGGCTGCTTTACTGGCAGATGAGGGCGCTGGAAAAACTGAACAGCCCGATAGCGGCGGAGCGGATAAAAAATCAGCTCGTCTCAAGATGGCCCGCCGAGTATTATACTTTCCTGGCAAGCCCCGACGGAGGGATAAAATCCGGGGACGCGCCCGAAAAATACGTCGTCTCGGACGATCTCTCCGAATGGGGGTTCGTGACCGACGCCCGGCTCGCAAGCTCAGGCATCACATCCGCGAACGTCACGAGCGAGGACATACCAGTCCTTTACAGGTCTGCGCGCCTTGCCCTCTGGAACGGGGATTTCCCGTCGGCCGTCCGCACCTTTTCGGTAATGCGCAAGGCGCTGCCCCCCGACGAACTGGCGGCGGCGGAGATGCTCAAAATATCGTATCCGCAGGCGTTCAAAGCGGCCGTAGAGGCCGCGTCGGACAGGACGGGAACGCCGCAGGGAGTGATATGGGGCGTAATGAGGCAGGAGAGCGTTTACGAACCCAACGTGACGAGCAGCGCCGGGGCCTACGGCCTTATGCAGCTGATGCCCGCGACAGCAAAAGACGAGTCAAAAAAAATGGCCATGTCCGCCGACGCGTATCTCCGACCCGCCGACAATATATTGCTCGGCGCCAATTACCTCGCCTGGTTATTCGCGCGCTTCAAACAGGCCCCGCTCGCCCTCGCCGCGTATAACGCCGGCGGTTCGCCGGTCTCCAGATGGAGTAAAGCTCCGATAACGGATATGGCCGAATGGGTGGAGGACATCGCGTACCGGGAGACCAGGGGATACGTCAAAGCCGTGCTGAGGAACATCGAAGTCTATAAATTGCTGTACGCCGAAAGAGGGGGGAGCGACGGTGACTGACCTGCCCGAAGAAGATCCGGTGGCCCGCGTCAGGACATTCCTGGAAGCGTCCGGCCTCGCGTCGCGGATAGTCCATACGGGCGAGACGATATTTACCGTCGGAGACGCCTCCCGGACGGTAGGAGCCCCGCCCGAAAAAATTTTGAAAAGCCTGCTGTTTTTCGTGGATGACAGGGAGTGGGCGCTCGCTTTGATGTCGGGATCGAACAGGGTCAACGACAAAAAAGTGAGGCGAGCGCTCGGCGCGTCCAAGGTGAGAATGGGTTCTGCGGAGGCGATAAAAGCGTTCTCCTCTTTCGAGCCGGGCGGCGTGCCTCCGGTTGGATATCCGGAGCAACCCAAAACCCTGTTGGACGAGGATTTATTTCAGTTCGACACGGTATGGGCTGCGGCGGGATCGGATCACGACTTCTTCCCGATATCGCCCGGGGAACTGCTGAGGATAACGGGCGGAACGAAAACCGACATCAAAAAATAGAAACCGGGCAACTGCCCGGACCGGAAATTTTTCCCGATGATAAAGACAAAAAACGAGGCGCCTCCGCGAAACCCCTTCCCCCGGAGGCGCCTCGCCGCGCATTGCGGACGGGCGGCCAGTCACTCCAGTTCGACGCGGAAAAGCGTTTATAAGCTTTGACTTTATTTTACTAATAGCATCGAAATATTTACCGCGAGGATTTCGCGCAGGCCCGCCGGCAAAACATAAATCGATCGGCGTTTGTTGACTTCCGATCTGGGCAATGATAGTATTTATCCTGTAAAAACTGTATTTAGTGTAATTAATGTAAATATTAACAGGTTGCGGAATATAGGTTGCCGTAAATGGATCACAGTTGATAAAATCAGTGCCAAGAACCGTAAGGGCTTTTTGTGTGAACCATTTCCGCCGTCTGTTTCCAGGAGTTGGTTCCAAATATTGTAAAGTAATATCTAAAAGGGAGGCTGAGATTGAAAATGGGTTCAGAAGAAAGATATTTGCCCGATAACAGATTGTTCGCGCGCTATGACAGGCTCATCCGCACGCCGAGCGTAACCGGAAGCGAGGAGGCCGTAGCCGGATACGTCGCGGGGGAACTGGAAAGCATGGGGCTGCCCGTCGAATGGCACTGGGCCGAGGAGAAGAAGTGGCCGTCCTTAAAAACCACTCTCAAGGGCTCTGACCCGTCCGCGAAATCGCTGCTCCTCATAGGCCATCTCGACACTGTAGCCGTGACAGAAGGATGGAGGACCGACCCTTTCACTCCCGTCGTAGACGGGGATCGCGTGTACGCTCTCGGCTCGTCGGACATGAAGGGCGGCATAGCGGCAATTCTGGAAGCGGTGAACAGGTTCATCGAAAAAAGCGGCGGCCGCCCACAAAACAGAGGCGACTTGCATCTGGCGTTTTCCGCCGATGAAGAGGGATTGTCCCGCGGCACATACAAGCTGCTCAAGGAAGGACTGTCGGCCGACATGGCGATCATGGCGGAATGCCGTTTCAGCAATATCGCCATCGGCTTTCGGGGCCGCTACAGCATGACGGCCGATGTCCGCGGCGCGGCCGCGCACGCCAGCAGATACCCCGAGATGGGGCGGAACGCCATAATTGACGCGGCAAAGCTCGCGGTCGCCATAGAGGAACTCCCGACCGCGAAACACCCCGAGGCGGGGAGCGGAACGTGGTGCATACGCCACATAGAGGGCGGCATAAAGACCACGCTCTCAGTACCGGACAAATGCGGTATTTTCATCGATCGCTACGTGGTTCCCGGAGAGACCCCGGAAAGTTGCACAGCGCAGGTGCTCGGCGCCGCGAAATCACTGGGGATCGAGGACAGAGTGACCGTGGCTCTGACCAAAAGGGATACCCCTTTCATGGAGAGTTTCGTAATAGAGCGGGATCATCCTCTGCTTCTGTCGGTGACGCGCAACTTCAGGGAGGTGACAGGAAGCGATCCGTCGCTCGAAATAGATCGTTCCGTGTGCGACTCCAATTACCTGGTGGTTTTAGGCGGCATTCCCACGGTAACATTCGGGCCGTCCGGAGAGGGATTTCACGGCCCGAACGAATTCGGATCGATAAAGGAGGTCGAGCAGGCTGCGGAGATATATGAAAGAGTGATACGCGACATAATCTGCTGAATGATATTGAATATTACGGGGTGAGATACGTGAGGGAACAGGAAAGTCAAAATTTGTCCGCGGCAAAAGCTTTAGTTCTGTTTGTACTGTCCATACTTATGGTCTTTGGCGGGGTTCTCTGGGTGAAGGCAAATTCATCGATAGTGCTCCTTACGGCGGGTGTCGTAAGCTCGGCCGCCTGCATGATCTGGGGAATAAAATGGAAAGATCTGGAGCGGGACATGCTCAGCAATATAAACGCCATGCTGCCCGCCATACTGATCCTGTTGTCGGTCGGACTGATGATAGGCATCTGGATAGCGTGCGGAACCGTGCCGCTTATGGTCTATTACGGCCTCAAAATACTCTCTCCAGGCTCGTTTCTGATAGTGACTCTGATCGTCTGCACGATGATGTCGGTGTGCATGGGAACATCCTGGGGCACCATAGGGACGGTCGGAGTGGCTCTGATGGGAGTATCCGCGGGGCTTGAAATTCCTCTCGCATATACCGCCGGGGCTATAGTGACCGGCGCTATTTTCGGGGATAAGCTGTCCCCTCTCTCGGATACCACAGTCATGTCGTCGGCCGTCTCGGGCGTGGATATAATCAATCACATAAAATACATGCTCTGGACGACGGTACCGCCATATCTCATATCCATGGCGCTGTATCTGTTCCTGGGACGCGCGGCGGCCGGACGCGTCATAACGGGAGACAGCGTCGAAATCATAACGTCCGGCCTCAGCTCGATATTCTCGCTCTCACCGATACTGCTCCTGCCGCCCGTAGCGGTGCTGGGACTGATAATACTGAAAAAGCCGGCTCTTCCGGTATTCACCGTGGGCATCGCCTTGGGCTGCGTACTCGCTTATTTCTTTCAGGGACTGAGCTTGGGGGAAATATCATCGGCGCTCCAGAAGGGCTATACCGCAAAGTCCGAAATCGCCGTAATAGACAGCATGCTGATTCGAGGCGGCCTCAACAGCATGCTGAGTTCGGTGGTGCTGCTCATAGCGGCCGCCATTTTCGGCGCTCCGCTGAAGACGGCCGGCGTGATCGCGATACTGATAAATCAGATAAAGAGCAAGGCAAAGAGCGAGAACCTCATGCAGGTCTGCGCGTTCATCACGCATACCGCGTTTTTCTGCATAACAGGCAGCTACTATGTCACGTTCGCCGTGCTCGGCCCGGTCATGCGTCCTCTCTACGACAGCTACAACCTGCACAGGGCGAATATATCCCGCATGCTGGAGGACAGCGGCACAGCGCTGGCGCCCATAGTGCCGTGGAGCGTCACCGGCGCGTTTATAGCGAACACGCTTGGCGTCCCAACTGGAGAATACATTATGTATTCCCCCCTGACATACCTCGGAATGGTTTTCCTCGTTATATACGACATCACCGGAGCCAAAATCTGGCGCAGGCCTGCCGGAGGATATGGGGATCTCGACTGAGCGCAAAAGCATCCCGGAGACTCCCAGCGTTTGGGATTCCGCCGGGATGCTTTGTTTTTTACCGCGCATATTAATTTTCGTGCGATAATCGCAGATGAACGACATGCTTCGAATATAGTTGAAAGAGATGAACGATATGGAATCCATAAATTTACTTCACTGGTTTGTTTCGGCCGCGCCGGTCATAGTTCTGCTTGGATGCATTCTCCTGTTCCACTGGGAGTCGTTTAAGGTGGGGGCCGTCTCGTGGTTCGTCGGAATCTTCGCGGCATACTTCTTCTTCAAGGCCGGCCCGCGGCTGATGGCTCTCGCCAACGCCAAAGGCCTCGCGCTCTCTCTGTACGTGCTGCTCATCATCTGGAGCGCGATTCTCCTGTATAACGTGGCGGATAGCGCGGGCGCCGTGAAAATAATCAGCGGCGTGATGCGCAATATCTCCGACGACAAGATGATTCAATGCCTTTTGCTCTCATGGTGTTTTTCAGCTCTTCTTCAAGGAATCGCCGGCTTCGGAGTGCCGGTCGCGATAGTCGCGCCAATCATGGCCGCGATAGGTTTCGACCCCATAGTCTCCGTCGCGGCCTGTCTTATCGGACACTCCTGGTCAATATCCTTCGGCTCTATGGGTTCGAGCTACAACGCCATTCAACTGGTGACCGGCCTGCCCGGGGAAACGATAGGCCCGGCCATGTCCCTGCTCTTTTCGGCCGCGGTCTTCTCGACCGGATTCTCAGTCCTGCACATATACGGAGGTTTCCCCGCCCTGAAAAAAGGGGCCGCGCCCGTTTTAGCGACAGGAGCGCTCATGTCTTTCATGCTCTGGTTCATGAACAAAATAGGCATGGCGCAGATATCGACCCTAGCCGCGGGCATGAGCGGCTGTTTACTGCTCTCCTCCATATCGATACTGAAAAAGAGCAGAGAAGGCAAAATCCCCGCCGAATCGGATAACAAAATGAGTTTCCATTCAGCCGCATCGCCGTATTACGTCGTTATCGCGCTCACTCTGCTGTCGCAGATACCGGCGGTCAAAAGCGCGCTGAGCCCCTATTACTGGGGGCTCGACTTCCCGTCTGTGTCGACGGTTCTGGGGTATACCACGGATGCCGCGCCGAACTACGCCAAGATACAATTCTTTTCGCATCCGATGCTGATTTTGACCGCCGCGGCCCTGTTCGGCGCCGTCATATACCCCAAACTCGGCAACTGCCCCTACGGTTCCGCCGAATTGCTGCGGATCGCTATGAAAAAGACCTCGGCGAAATGCGTGCCGATGTCCGCGGGCATCGCGACGATAGTGATGATGGCGCTCACAATGACCGACTCGGGAATGACCAATTACCTCGCAAGAGGCGTCGCCGAAACTTTCGGAAGCCTCTATCCTCTCGCGTCGCCTTTCATCGGCGCCCTTGGCACGTTTATCACCGGCAGCAATACAAACTCGAACGTAATGTTCGGTATGATGCAGTACAAAACCGCGGCCGCTCTCGGAAAAAGCGCGGTGCTCATGGCCGCCTCGCAGTCGGTCGGCGGTTCCCTCAGCGTATCCATCTCGCCTTCGACCATCATGACCGGCGCTGCCAATGTCGGAATCGGAAGGGGCGGGGAGAATAAAATCATGGCCGCAACGATTCGCTACTGGTTCGTCAACGTTTCATTGATAGGGCTTATCGTCTGGCTTGTCGGGAGGTAATGAAAACATGGCTCTACTGCGCATATCCTGCGCCGGATTCATTTTGGGGTTTTACCTGTCCTACCAGGGAGGACTAACGGCGAACGGCACGCTCATCACGGCGTCGTTCGCCGTTTTGGCGCTATCCTGCGCTTTGCTCATAATCGCGAAAAAATAAGGGGCTTTTACGCGGCATGTCCAGGCACGCCAAACCGATATTTCGCAGTCACATCCCGATTCCGGCATGGTAAAATCATTTCGATCCTTGCACCGAAATACTTCTGGACGCGATTCCGTTCCGCCGATTGGCCGCGCCAGAACAAGAAGGCGCTGATATGAACGTTCTCGAAATGGCCGGGGTTAAAAAGATATTCGCCGGAATAGCCGCTCTGGACGGAGCGGACTTAGATGTCCGGGAGGGGGAAATTCACGGGCTCACCGGCGAAAACGGCTCCGGAAAATCGACGCTCGCCCATGTTCTAGCGGGAATCATCGAACTCGACTCCGGCGATATAGTATTCCGAGGAGCGCGACGCGGCATAAACAGCGTAGCGTCCTCGCAGGCGTCCGGCATCGGGGTCGCTTATCAGGACCTTCCCGCGATGAGGGGAGTCACCGCCGCCCAGACCATAATGATGGGACGCGAACCGCACGGCAGGTTCGGAATTATCAGCGACAGACGCCTCAACGAGGAAGCGGGCGCACTGCTCGAAGCGATGGGAATCGGGGACATATCTCCCCTTGATTACGCCGAACGGCTGCCCGAACGCCTCGGCAAGTTTATCGGGATAGCGCGGGCGGTATTTCTCGGAACAGGGCTGGTTGTGCTGGATGAACCGTCGGAAGGCCTGGACTCGAACGGCATGCGAAAGCTGCGCCGCATTACGGAGATGCTGAAAAACAGGGGTACGCCCGTGATCCTGATATCGCGCGATCCCGGCGCTATAACCGGGTTGTGCGATCGCGTGACGGTTTTGCGCGGCGGACGCAGGGCCGGGACTCTCGAATCAAAAGACGCGGGGCCGGACGAACTTCTGCGGCTCATGGGAACGCATCGCGCTGAGTACCCGGCGCGCTCCGTTCCACCCGGAGGGAAAACCGTCCGCACACTGTCCAAAACCGGCATCGAAATACGGCAAGGCGAGATTTTGGGAATAAATTGCGCGAACGGCGCGATGAAAACGGAGATCATACGTTCGATATTCGGCGTCGATCCCAGAGGAGGCGGAGAAACGACGATATTCGGCATAAAGATGCGGACGGGCCCTCCCGGCAACGCTGTGAAACTACGGATAGGCCTGTCGCCGGACGCAAGGAAGCTGCGGTGCGCGGCGCTCTGCGTGACGGCGCGCAAAGCGTCGGCCTACGCGCGGGTCGAACACAACCCGATAAACGACGACAGGCGTTCGCTGCTGCCGGCGCAGCTATTCGGGGGCCGCAGTTCCTCCGAGGAAACAACGGCGATGATACAGAACCTGTTCACGCCGTCCGGGACATTGGACGGACGAAGCTGCGCCGACCTGATATTCGGCGGCGCGGACGCTGTAATTTTCGACGAACCGTCTCGCGGCGCGGATGAGGCCGCAAAGACAGAGATATACAAATTGATGGCCGAGCTCTCCTCGCGCGGAAAGGGCATAGCGCTCTTCTCCCTCGACGAACGGGAACTCAAAGGCATGTGCGGGAGAATCATGGGCTTTGACGGTGAATGACGGCATGAGGCCGGGGCTGTTTGAGGCCCCGGCCCAAAAATTTTATTCGAATCCTATGGTCTTATTCCAGTCGCACATGTCGTGAACTTTCGCTTTCGCGTTTTCCAACCGCTCGCCGGTGAAAGCGGGATCTATTTTCTGGGCTATGGCAGCCGCCATATCGAGAGTCGAAGCCGCGTTTTTCTCCCAGTCGGGATCTCCCCGGAAGTCGCGCAGGATGTCGTATGTCAGCGTTCCCGGCCTGTTTTCCACCAGAACCTCGCCGATCGCTTTTTCTATCTTCGCGCCTTCCTCCCGCATGTCGAGGTACTCCAGCATCATCTTGGACGTCAGGAGTATAGCGCAGGGATTGACGCGATACTTGTGCGCGTACTTGGGGACTGAACCGCTCGACGGTTCGAAAATGGCCGTGCTCTCGCCTATGTTGCCGCTGGGGGCAAAACCGAGCCCGCCGGTGAGCTGGCTCGCCTCGTCGGACAGGATGTCGCCGAACACGTTGCTCGCCACTACCACGCTGTAATCCTGGGGGTTCTTTATGAGCCACATCGCCGTCGCGTCGGCGTTCTCCTCTATGCCCTTTATGCCGTACTGCTCGTACTCCTTGGCTATTTCGAGAAACACGCGCTTCATCATGCCATCGGTCTGGCGGATGACGTTGGCCTTGTTGCCGCAGTGGACCGTCTTGCGCCCAGTCTCCTTCGCGTACTCGAACGCGGCGCGGATTATGCGCTCGCAGCCCTCTTTGGAAAAGACGCGCCACGATACCGCGACCTCGCTGCACTTTTTGAAACGTTCCATGCCTGGGTGCAGATCGAACTGCTCTTTCGGCAACGGGTAAAACTCGACGGCGGCGTACAAATCCTCTGTGTTCTCACGGAACATCACTATGTCTATTTTGGGATCGGTCTTGAGCGGAGTGCCTATGCCGGGCAGCGATTTAGCGGGGCGGAGATTTATGTAGAGGTCGAACAACTGCCTCATCTGGAGTATCGCTGACTTGAAACCCTTGACTCCCGCTTTTGACGTGATCGCGGCCATCAGCGCAGCGTCGGTGTTTTTTATGGATTCGACGGTCTCAGGCGGTACGGTGTTGCACCGCGGATCGCCCTCGCCGAACTTCGCCACCGACTTTTCCCAAATACACCAGCCCAAATCGGCGCGCACCCAGTCGATCGGCAGGTCCATCGCCTCTAAGACCAGGAGAGCCCCCTCCATCATATCGTACCCGGAATCGTCTCCCGACATATAACAGACCCTGTAACGGTCCTTTTTTTCACGCACTTTCATAACGTCACGGCTCACCGCGATACCTCCTCCGTCTCGTTTCGCGGAACCGGCTGTCAGCCAGGCCGCGAGTCAGTTTTTGAATTCTCCCTTTTTCCCCGTCTTGCCGCAATACACCCCGTTCGACACATTGAAACGGAGAACCCTCAGTTCGGGGGAATCCTTCCCTCCAGGGAAATGCTCCGCGAATTCGTCGCGCCACGCTATCTTTCGGGACTTCTCGTCGTCCAGTATATCAACGCTGCCCCAGACTCTGCACTCTCCGGCGGCGCGGGGCGCCATCGCGTAAATGACCGACTTGCCGTCGTTAACGAGTTCGGCTATCTTGCTCGACCCGACATCCGTGACGAACCACAACGCTTTGGCGCCATCCGTTTTCGCGGGCGACATGGCCCTCACGTTGGGATGTCCGTGAGAGCCGTTGGTGGCCATGTATACGACTTTGGCCCCGGCCAATACGCGCTCCGTCTTCGCCCTTGCCTCTTTTGCGCCTAATTCGCTTGTTTTCATGCGTTTCGCCTCCAAATATTGAATTGTTTGTTATTCTAGCACTTTGAAGGCGATTAAATAAAACATTTGTAAATATTGTTGTTTTATGCCAATCCCAACGATTTTTTGACGTGCGGTATCAACCCCCCATCGTTCACAAGGCCCTGCACAAACTCGGGATACGGCGGAAATTTTATCTTTCTGCCGCCCGCCGTTATCTCACCGGCGTCGAAGTCTATTTCGATCTCGCCGCCTTTTTCCACGAGGTCTCGGGCCTCGGCGCTGATAATTATAGGCAGTCCCTCGTTGAGACAGTTGCGGTAATGAATCCTCGCGAAGCTTTTTGCTATTATCGCCCCTATGCCCCGCTCTTTGAGGCATATCGCCGCCTGTTCGCGGCTGGAACCGCAGCCCCAGTTTTTGCCGGCCACGATGATATCCCCGGCGGCGGCGTTTTTATTGAAATCGGAATCCAGGTCCTCCAGTGCGTATTTCGCCATCTCAGCCCGGTCTTTTATAGTGTACGTGTATTTCCCGGCGAATATGACGTCCGTGTTCACGTCGTCGCCGTATTTCCAGACGCGCCCTTTTATCCTCATCTCGCAAACGCCTCCCTCGGATCGGCTATCTCGCCCGCCGCGGCGCTGCAAGCGACGGTTAGAGGGCTCGCCAGATATATGAAGCTCTCCTTGTCGCCCATGCGCCCCTTGAAATTGCGGTTCGCCGTGCTGACGCAGACCTCTCCGGGCGCAAGCGTCCCCATGTGCGCGCCGAGGCACGGACCGCAGCCGGAATTGCAGATTATGCAGCCGGCGTCGAGCAATATATCCAGCGTGCCGTCGCGCATGGCCTCGCGGTAGATATTCCACGACGCGGGGATCACTATCGTCCGCACCGCCACCCGCTTGCCCTTCAACACTCCGGCGGCGGCGCGCAGGTCCTCGGCCCTCCCGTTCGTGCATGTTCCTATGAACGCCTGATTTATCTTCGTTCCCTTCACATCGGCGATTTCGGCGTAGTTGTCCACGGTGTGCGGTTTCGCCACGCCCGGCTTTATGTCGCCGAGGTCGTATTTCAGCTCCTTGGCGTACGCCGCGTCGGGGTCGGCCCACAGCGCTTCCCAGCCGGAGGATTTTTCCCTGCCTTTTATGAAGTCGAGGACCTTTCGGTCGGGCTCGCAGACGGCGTTTTTGGCGCCCATCTCTATCCCCAGGTTGCAGAGGGTCATGCGTTCGGATATGCTCATGCCGCTTATCCCGCCGCCGTGAAACTCGACGCTCATATAGTCGGCCCCGTCGGATTTGACGTCGCCCATGACTTTGAGAATGAAGTCCTTGGCCGAGACGCCGGGCTTCAACATACCCTCCGCCGTTATCTTCATGCTCTCGGGAACCTTGAACCAGATATTTCCGGTCGCCCAGGCGGCCGCCATTTCCGTGCGCCCTATCCCCGTGGCGAACGTGCCGAACGCGCCGTAGGTGCAGGTATGGCTGTCGCTGCCTATTACTATCTGTCCCGGCAGGGCAAAGCCCTCCTCGGGAAACTTCTGGTGGCAGACGCCTCCCGCGCTCGACACGTCGTAAAAGTGAGGCGCTCCCTGTTCGCGCATAAATTCGCGCGCTTCCTTGTGATTTATGGCGTGATCGCTCGACGGCGCCGGGACGCCGTGATCCAGAATCACGACCAGGCGCTCCGGTTTCCATACTTTCCTGACGCCTATTTTCTTGAACGTGCGCGATATGGGCCCGGTGTTATCGTGGCTCATGCAGAAGTCCGGCTCGACAGTTATCACTTCGTTCGCGCTCACGGGATGCCCCGCGGCGCGTCCCAGAGCTTTTTCAGCAAATGTCTTTCCCATGGGGCCCTCCTACTTTCTCCTTGTTTTCAGATACGGTATCAGTCCGCCCGCCGTCATTATGTCGCGCTCCAGTTCGCTCACGGCGTCGCCGTGAAACGTATTGCCGTTCGTGGCGTCCGTGATCGTCCCTGTCGCGAGATCGACTTCAAGAGCGTCGCCGTCCTCGATCTCCTTCGACTTGATGGCTTCGGACAATCCTTTGACGAAGAGCACGGGATAGCCGTTGTTTATAGCGTTGCGGTAGTATATCCGAGAGCAGGTCTCGGCCAGAATTACCGGGACGCCCGCCTCCTTGAGGCAGTAAACGGCGTGTTCGCGGCTGGAACCGCAGCCGAAATTTTTGCCCGCCACCACGAAATCGCCCGGTTTCACGTCTTTCGCGAAATTTTCCTTGCCCGGATAGTACTCGAACGAATACTGCGGCATTTTTTGAGGGTCGGTTTCCGCGAGATATTTGTTGTGATATATGAGATCCGTATCGACGTCGTCCGAAAAGACCCACGCGCGCCCTTTGAGCGTTTCGCTCATATCGAATTCCTCCTCGCTCAGCAGATTATGTCGCGGGGATCCGTTATCACCCCGCGCACAGCGGTCGCCATAGCCGTCATAGGGCTGAGAAGATATGTATGGCTGCCCTTGCCGACCTTACCGATGAAGTTGCGGTTCGTGGTCGAGACTCCGACGTCGCCGCCCGGCAGCGCGCCGTAATGCTCGGCGGTGCAGAGGGCGCATGTGGGGTTGGTGAAGACTATCCCGGCGTCGAGGAATTTCTCTATCATGCCCTCTTTCGCGCAGAGTTTCATGACCTCGATGGTCGCTGGAGTGATTATCGTACGCACATTCGGGGAAACCTTGAACCCGCCCTTTTTCAACACATCGAACGCGGCCGAGATATCCTCGAAACGCCCGTTCGTACAGCTTCCGATATGGACCTGATCGACCGGCGTTCCGGCGATCTCGCGCACGGGCTTCACGTTGTCCGGCGCGTCCGGACACGAGGCCATGGGCTCCAGGCGAGACGCGTCGTACCCGCGAACATCTATATAGGGCGCGTCCGCGTCCGGCTTTATGGCCTCCGCGCGCGCGCGAACCTCCGGGCCGGCGCGCTCCGCAAGCCAATTGAGCACGGGCCCGTCCGGCAGGATGAGCCCGATCTTGCCGCTCATCTCGGTCACCATGGAGCAGAGGGTTATACGTTCCGCGAGGCTCGCGCGCTCTATCGCGCCGCCCGTGAACTCGACGGCCAGAAAATCGAGGCCCCCCGCGCCCAGTTCGCCCACTATCGTCGTCAGAAGATCGCGCATGGAGACTCCACAGGGAAACTCGCCCCCGACCTCTATCTTCACCGTCTCGGGCACGCGGAACCAGTTGGTCCCCGACAGCCACGACGCCGCTATGTCCGTGTTGCCGACGCCGGTGGCGAAAGCGCCGACCGCGCCCAGCAGGTTCATATGGCTGTCGGTGCCGAGTATGACGTCGCCCGGTTTGACCAATCCGTTCTCCAGAAGCACGTGCTGCCCTATGCCGTGATTGATGTCGAACACGCGCGTGATTCCCTGGCGTTTGGCGAATTCCCGGATTATCTTCTGGTTGTTCGACACCTTTTCGGAATGCGAAGGCGCCTGAAGGTCGAAGGTGAAGGCTATTTTATCGGGATCCCATACTTTGCCCTTAGGCCCGGATATCTCGTCGAACTGCAGCGTGCAGTTCGCGCCGCCGAAAT
>JAISYN010000250.1 GCA_031269915.1 Synergistaceae bacterium | reverse complement strand
ATGGCTCTTGACCTGAAAATCCAGGCTCCATTTGGTGAATTTGAAATTGAACCCTCTTTTGGTCGCTTCGTTGGTTTTTTTCCAGCTTCCGCCATAAGGTTTTATGAGCGCCCCGAGGGGAACCGAGTGCTCGTATTTATAAACCTGCCCCGGATACCATTCGCCCTTGTACGGCTCCGTTCCCTTCATTTTGTACGCCACGTTCCAGCTCGCCGACTTCCAGCCATCCATCTCGACGACTCCCCCGGCATAGACCTTCCCCCATTCCATTTGGTTGATGGTGAATACTCCGCTCCAGTTTATGTTCCTGTCGTAAATCGCCGTTATGACGTCGCCGTTTTTGCTGTTGTTGATGATGTCGAATTTCATCACCAGCCTTCTATAGTTTTTGTCGTCCTCCTTTTTGCCTTTTTGAGTTTGCAGGTAAGCCCCGGTGTATTTCACCGCCACCCAGTCCGGTTTCGCCTCCGACACGCGCGCGGACGCGAACACGAACGCCGTCAGCAGTGCCGCAAATAACGCGAACCTCATTTTCCTCAGTTCCATTTTCATTTCCCTTCCTGTAAATTTATTCCGTATCTTGTTCATCCGACGCCGCGAAACCGCGTCGTCCTCGTCCTCGCCGGTCTTGAACTGCGCCGTGGCGCGAAATCCGGCACCCTCAGCCACAGTCCCTCTACCTCGGCGTCAGGGGCGGCGCCGCCAAAATCCCCGAAATCAGCAGCGCAAACACCACATTCAGCATCAACCTCAATATAAACTTCGCTTTTTTACGCTTCATCTCTTCTCTCATCCCTTCAGGTTGAATTTTTTTCGTGATTCAGGTTTTTCAATTCGTTGGCTCTTCTTTACTTTCGTAATCCCGGTAATGCGGGAACTCCCTTGTTCTGTCGGTCATAAGCAGGTCCATCAAGTCCGATGGGGAAATTTTCACCTTCGGCTTGTCATCTTCGCCGAACAGCAGATAAAACCCGTCCGTATGGGCGGTGTTAAACAGCTCCGCCTCTTGCAGAACCGAGAATCGGATCGACTGAAGCCTGTCCCCGAAATCGAAAATGATGAAACTGTTCGTGTCCATCACGATTTCCAACTGATGCCCTGAAATCGCCTTGACGCTCCTGAAGAATTTCGACTGAGGAAGTCTCGCCACGTTTTCACCTCATTTCTGAAATTTTGGACAGACCTCCGCCGCGACGAAGATGCTTCAGCGCTCTCCCGTCAAGTCAGCGAGTCCGCTTCCGCAATGGAATGCCCATTTCAATCCATTAAAAGCGAAGATAAAAAAATCGTATATGTGCCATGTGGCACATTTGGGTGGCACATTTTTGGGATATCGGATGGCGCCCTGGCCTACGCGCACCGATTTGCTATAATGGATTTGTCCCAGGCGGGGAGGGGATTTTATGTTGACTGTGTTGCGTGATGAATCGCAAATTACTTTGCCCGAAGCTCTCGTTGAAAAATTGGGCGTATCTGTCGGCGACAGCTTCCATGTTTCCGAAAAAGAGGGCGTTATTCGCCTGACGCCCATGTCCGATACGATAAGGTCGGTCTGGCCGAAGGAATTTATCGAACTGCTGGGCTCGATTGACGACGATACGTTTGTAGAACCGGAAGATATTTCTTTCTCGGATAGAGAAACGTTTTGAACTATTTTCTCGACACCAACATCTGCGTTTATTGCCTGAACGGAAAAGAACCGTCAGTTGCTAAAAATTTGCTGTTACACACGCCACATGAGATTAAAATCCCTTCTGTCGTAGCCGCGGAACTCATCTATGGCGCAAAAAAGAGCGCAAATTCTCTCATGAATATCTCGAAGCTGAAAATATTTTTAAGACCGTTTGAAATTGTCCCTTTTGACGAGAACGCCGCGGAGTGTTATGGCGACGTTCGTACTTTTCTGGAACGTTCAGGTAAAATCATCAGCGGAAACGATATGATGATTGCCGCGACGGTACTGTCGAGAGACGGGGTTTTAGTAACCAATAACGTGAAAGAGTTCATTCGCGTCGGAAAACTCACGCTCAAGAATTGGGTGGAATGATTTCAACTATCGATTAGTCCGGCATACACCTGCAAATCAGCTAATTTTTCATCATCCATGCCGTCAATTCTGATCTGGATTTGGTTCCCGTTTTTTCGAGCGCGTGAGCGATGGTGTTTTTCACTGTGCCGCGCGTAATAAAAAGCCTTGCGGCTATTTCCGGGTTCGTCAAACCCTTCGCGGCCAGCGCGGCGACCTCCCGCTCTCTTTGTGAAAGAACCAGCCTGGAAGATTTGTTTATCGACGCTTTTATTGCCTGAACGCCTTTCGAGAATCGCTCCGACAGGGCGCGAATAGCGCGGATGTCTTCGCGGGGGGGGTAGATACGCGAGAAGACCGGCTCCAGATATCGCCAGTGTTCGGCGAAAGGCAGATAAATTTTGTCCGGCCTCGTCAGTTCCAGGGCTTCCCTCAGCCGCCGCTCCGCTTCTTCGGCATTCCCGGCGTTATGGGAGACAATCGCGCCGTATATCAGGCAGTAGACTTGCGGCAAAATAAAGCGCGCGCTTTTGGCGCGCTCCAGCGCGGGCGCGAGCATCCCTTCCAGTTCGGCGCGGCACCCTTCCAGCAGCAGAAGTTTTCCGTAGAGCATTTCCCCATAAGGA
This sequence comes from Synergistaceae bacterium, assembly GCA_031269915.1. Taxonomy (GTDB): domain Bacteria; phylum Synergistota; class Synergistia; order Synergistales; family Synergistaceae; genus JAIRKI01. The sequence continues at coordinate 1,979 of JAISYN010000250.1, read as the reverse complement.
ACAGCTTGGGCGAACATCGTGCGGATGATGGATTCCGAGGAGTGGAGCCAGCCGGCGGCGTCCGCCGTTTCTTCAAGAACGAAAGAGAGAAACGCCCTCGCCATGTCTGACATACGGCGCAGTATACGGTTGCATCGCGGCGCCTGATGTTTTTCTATCTCGCCGCGCGCGGCGCTCCATTCGGGCGCGTCCCCCCTCAGAAGGGCGAGTCTCGCGCGCGCGAGTTCGGCGCACAAACGAACCTCGCTCTCCGTATTACTGTCCGCGAGATACTGTGTCTCGTAGTACGCGGACTCCGCCGTCGCCTCGTTTCCGCGGCACAGTGCGGCTTCGGCGCGCATCAGTGCCGCCGCTCCGGAACGCCGTCCTCCGACAGCCTCCATATAAATGGGAATACACTCGTCCATCGCGGCGAGTTCCTCATCGAGTTCTCCCGGTTCACTCCAGAACATGAAGAGGATCGACGGCGTTCCGAACGTCCAACGCGTCCGGGGCGTAAAAAACGAACTCGACTCGCCGCCGAAAAATCCGAGCGCAGCCCTGTGACGCTCGCTCATCTTACGGATGTCGTTGAAGGCATGAAACGAATCCAGCATCGCCAGTTCGCCCCGGATACGTTTCGCGTCGTTCTGGGGAATGTTTGGGGAGTCAAGAGAGCGGTCAATATGCCTGCGCAAGGTCATATATACATCAAATTTCGCCGCGAGAAACAGGTGGAAGGCGTATTCCAGCAAAGTGAGCGGATATTTCACGAGTATGTCCGCCGGGCAGTTTCGCGCTATCTCGGCTATAATCTCTACGGCGTAATTTTCCCTATCGTTGTAAAGTTGCTCCCGTTCGATCTTCATTGACATAATGGCTTCGTAATCTTTCACTTTGAGGTAGAATTTCACCGCTGGGAGATAGTTGCCGGCGTTTGCGCACACACCAGCGGCGCGCCGGATTGTTTCGCTCCGAAACGCCAGGCCTTCGTACTCGAAATTCTTGAGTAGATAATCCCTCAGAATACTGTGCATATAATACATCCCATTTTCTTGTGAGTAGGCAATAAACGCGCTGCGCTTCAGCAGTCGGAGTATGTTTTCCGGCAAACTCCCCATGCCGTGCATGATAGCGGCTTGAGAGGGGGAAAAGCTGTCGAGCGGAGAAACGGAGAGAAGAAAATATCGCTCGTCCACACTCAGCCTGTTCCAGAGCGCCTTTTCGACAAGTGCGTCGCAGTCATGGCCGTAAACGAAAGCGCCGTGTTCACGAAAGTTCATAAGTTGAAGAGAAACCACGGCGATCCAGCCCTCCGTGAGCAAAAAAAGCCTGTCTCGCTCCTCGTCCGAGAGCGCGACCCGCATCATTCGCGAATAACGCGAAATGTCCTCTTTGGCGAACAGCAAATCACCGGAGACGATATTATGAATGTCGAAGCCGCTCCTGACGTTTCGCGTCGGGGAATCTATCGGCTGTGTGATGAAAATCACGTGAAGCGAGCGATCGCCGTTAGTGGAAAAAGCCTCGGCGATTTCTCTGTGTATCCCGCAATCGAAGAGTTGATAGTTGTCCACGACGATAAATGTTTCGGAGGACGTCTGATAACTTCGCGCTATTTCCGCGATGTCCGAAAGCGTCTCCATCGTGGGAACGCCAAGTTCCCTCAAATTCTCGGCCATTTTCCTGTCCACGTTGGAGAAGAGCTCGCAGATGCCACTCCACGTTTTGGCAGGAGATTCCCCAAGACAGATGTGCCAGAAAGACTTAACGCCTTCGGGCAGGTTTTTCCCAAGGTCTTTCAGATACTTCCGTACCGCAGTGGTCTTGCCAAAGCCGGAGGGAGCTTCGAGGAAAGTGACTGGATAGTCTGGGATTTTGGCCAAACGTGACATAATGCGTTCGGGGAAGTAGTACAACTCGCCATCACGCCGCTTGTTTTCCGCGTTGAGAGCGGATTCTCCCTTTGAACTGTTCACACGTCGCATGACTGGCACCGC
>JAISYN010000148.1 GCA_031269915.1 Synergistaceae bacterium | reverse complement strand
GCGGCCTACGCAAAGGCAATGCGAACGGATACGGCAAGGCAGGAATTGGCAAGCCAAATGGAGAAATCCCCGAATCAGGCGAGTCGAGTTCTGAATGAAGCGCTGTCATCCCTGTCCACGAAAAATGAAGAGGAGCGCGTGACTCTCACAAAGGCGTTAACGGCGGAATATAATGATTTCGTATCAAAACACGACCAGGTAATTATCAGCTCGTCCCTAGGATAATTATTACGGATATATTCCGGGTATGCCACGATTCTGTGAACGGCGCGGCTTCTGCCGTACCGTTCACTTTCATGAACCGATAGTAAACATTGTCCCCCTCCTCATCGGAAAAATTTTCAACAAAAGTTTAAACTGAAATTTTTAATTTGCTAAGATTTTCGTAGGTTTGTGTTATCATTGCACAATTATAAAATTCGGAAAGGCTGGTAAATTATGAAAAAGGTATTCGTATCCATCATTGCAGTTGCCGCTTTTATTTTGGCGCTATCGGGAGCGGCGTCAGCGGCCGACACCATTAAAATCGGGCACAGCGTGTCGATGACCGGCGGGGCTTCCATCTGGGGACAGTCCGAGGCCAAGGCGGTCGATCTGCTTGTCGGGAAGATCAACTCGGCCGGCGGAATACTCGGCAGGCAGATAGAAATAGTCCGCTACGACAACCGCGCGGACGCCGTCGAATCCGTCAACGTCGCCCGCAGGCTGGTCTCCGACAAGGTCGTCGCCGTCATAGGCCCGGCGCAGAGCGGTAACGCCCTCGCAACGGGGCCGGTGCTCGAAAGGGCCTTGATTCCGATGGTCGTCACGACCGCGACAAATACGTTTGTCACAGTGGATCAAAAAACGAACAAGACGAAGACATACGCGTTCCGTCCTTGCTTCATCGACCCATTCCAGGGCACGGTCGCCGCGCGTTTCGCGTTCGACAGGCTGAACGCGAAAACGGCCGCCGCGCTTTACGACGTGGGATCGGATTTCAGTCAGTGGGTCACGACGTATTTCGAGGAGGCCTTTACATCGCGCGGCGGACAGATGCCAGCCAAGGAAGCGTTCCGTTCCGAGGAGCTGGATTACCGCGCGCAGCTTGGCAAAATAAAGGAACTCAATCCCGACGTGATATTCATCCCCGCGGATCAGAAGGTCGCGTCGATGGCCGCTAAACAGGCGAGAGACCTCGGCATCGCCGCGGTTTTGCTGGGAACCGACAACTGGGGCAGCCCCGACATTTTCGATCTCGGCGGGGAAGCCATCGACGGCTCGTTCTTCGTCAACCTGACCGACACGAGCGACCCGGACATACAGGACTTCCTCTCAGAGTACCGCGCCGCGTACGGCGAGGAAGCCGTGCTTCCCAATCCCGTCATGGCGCAGGACGCTCTCATAATGATAACGGAGGCGGCGAAAATCGCAGATTCCGTGGAAGGGCCCGCTCTCGCAACGGCGCTTGCCAACCTCAAAAATCTCAAAGTAACGAGCGGCATCCTGACTATGGATCCGTCCAACCATAATCCGCTCAACAAGCCGGCCGTCATTCAGAAAGTGGACGCCAAAAACAAAATATTCGTCTTCGAGGAGAAATATCAGGGCGAGTAGATGTTTCTGCAGGCAATTCTGACCGGTCTGTCCATCGGCGGCATTTACGCGCTGATGGCGGTCGGTTATTCGCTCATCTTCAGCATACTCTCATTCAGCAACTTCGCGCACGGCGCGGTGATAATGCTCGGAGCGTACATAGGGATAAAGCTAGCGAACGGCTACGGCCTCGGGCTGGGCCTAGTCGTCACGGGCGCGGTCGTCGGGGCCGGCGTGATATCCATTTTCAACGAGCGGATAGCGTACGCCGCGCTCCGACGCAGACGAGCCCCCTCGCTGTATCTGATGATAAGCGCGATGGGCTGTTCGATGTTCCTGGAGAACACGGTTTACGCCACCATCGGCGCGAGGTTCTATTCGTTTCCCGAGTTCTTCAAGCGTCAGGTCGTGAATGTGGCGGGCAGCTCCCTGAGTCTGCTCGACCTGTTCGCCTTCGCCGTGTCGATGGGATCGATCCTGGCCCTGCACATGTTCATAACGCGCACAAAGACCGGAATCGCCATACGCGCGGGCGTGAACGACATGACGATGTGCTCGCTCATGGGTGTAAACACCGACAGGCTCATATCGATCGTCTTTTTCCTCGCGGGAGCTTTCGCCGGGGTGGCGGGAGTCTTCATGGGAATGAAATACCTCGTCTACCCGACGATGGGCTGGGTGACGAACAAGGCGTATATCGCAGCCGTGATAGGCGGGCTCGGCAGCCTTCCTGGAGCGATGATAGGCGGGCTGATCCTGGGCGTGCTGGAAACTCTGGTATCCGTTTATGTTTCGAGCGTCATCCGCGACGTTTTCAGCTTCACCGCGCTGATAGCCCTTCTGATATGCATGCCCAACGGTCTTTTGGGAGTGGAGACCGAGGAAAAAGTGTGAGAAATACGTTATGGATTACATCTTAAACATCGTTCTGCTGGCGTTCATAAATATGATAGCGGTACTCGGGGTGTCGATATTTACCGGCTTTACTGGCCTGTTTTCGCTGGGTCACGCGGCTTTCGTGGGCATCGGCGCGTACACGTCGGGCGTTCTGACGTATCATTGGGGAGTGAATTTTTTCCTGTCGGTCCTGGCCGGAATGACCGCGTCCGGTCTGTCGAGCGTCGTCATAGGAATACCG
>JAISYN010000135.1 GCA_031269915.1 Synergistaceae bacterium | reverse complement strand
CGCTATTAAAATCCGCCATTGCCGCAGGTACAAACGCGGTTGCGGCCAGAACCGCAGCCATCGCGAACACCGCCAGCAAAAAAACGTTTCTCTTCGCAAATTTCATGAAGTATCCTCCTTGAAAAATATTTCCAGGCAGGACGACAACATTTACTTTATTATCATGCCTGTAAATAATGCCGCAAAAGAGCGCTTTCATATAGTCGGTACGCTCTCCGTTCCGGCAATTACGCGCCATAAGCTTACTATACCGGAGTTTTTCGCAAAAACTTGATATTATCCGTAAGTTCCTAAAACCTCATTGAACGCGGGATATTGCGGCTTAAGGAGCGTTTGGGGCGAAATAGACAACTTGAGTTATAGCTTTCAATATGTTAATATATTAAGCAATTTATGATGTTTCATGGGAGTGATTCGATTGACTGACACGTTGAGCGCCATAAGAGAACAAGTTACCATGCACAGAGGGTCAAGGGTGTTTTACAGAGCCGCCAATGGCCGCAGAAAGGCAGAAGCGCGCCAGGGCGTGATAATGGAAGCTTATCCCAGTCTTTTCACACTTTTTGTGGAATCCCAAAACAGCACGGTTTCTTTCAGTTACGCCGATCTTCTCACGAAAGAGGTCGAATTGAGATTGTTGCCGTACGACGATAAAGTTTAAGCGCCGCCACGCGCGGTTTTGTCCGTCGCTTCGCCCTGCAGCGATGTTTTTCATCGGAACGTGTTTCATAAAACTGAACCTCACTCTGCGCGTTACTTCCAGGCGCAAGGATGGGTACCACGATATTTTCTCACTTTTCTGGCGTCTGCGGTCGCCGGAGACGATCGAGGCCGATTTCGATTCGGGGCACGAAGGTCTTGAGGTCACGGGAGTGGACATACAGGGAGAGAATATTTTGACGCGCGTATTTCGGCACATCAGGGGCGTATATGGCGAGGACGCGCTGCCACCCGCGAGAGTCAGGCTGCACAAGCATATACCGACGGGCAGCGGGGTCGGGGCCGGCAGCGGGAACGCGGCGGCTTTTCTGCGGGTTTTCCGGGCGTTGCGGGGAGGCGGGCCGATTCCGGGTATTTCGTCACTGGGAGCGGATGTGGTTTTTCTCGCAAGCGGGCATTCTCTGGCGCTCGCGAGCGGAATAGGCGATCTGCTGGAGAGCGTGAGCGGCGATCTGCGTCTCGTCCCGGTGATCTTTTTCCCTGGATGGAGTGTCGGTACTTTTTATGCATACAGAGCGCTTGACGAAATAAGGGCCTCCGGCGGCGCGGATGCGTTGAGCGCGGACGAGGCCCGTGATGAGGCGCTGTCAGTTCTCAGCCTGCTGAGACGGGGCGAGCGGGTGGGGATGCTGCCGAACGACTTCGTACTCTGCGCCGGGCACGACGACGAATATACCGCGTTGCGCGGAGCGGCGTACAGCGCAGGCGCGCTGGCGTGGGGATTGTGCGGCAGCGGAGGGGCTTTTTTCGCGCTTTTCAGGCCTGATGACTTTGGGGATTGTATGCCCGTCATGTTCGATGCGATTCGAGGAAAAGACGGCAAGAAAAAATTTCAATGGCTCCAACAAATTTTGGTTTTGGAGTGATTGCCCATGAAGGGAAAAAGAACCGAACGCCTTATCAGGATAGCATCGAGGATGTTGCTGCACCCGTCGCGGCAGATGTCGCTGACGGAGACGGCGGGCAATTTCAGCGTGTCCAAGACGCTTGTCAGTGACGATATCGAGATAATATCCGAGGCTCTCAAGGTCGAGGGAGTCGGCAGTATCGTCACCGACAGGGGACGCAGCGGAGGGGCTTATTTCATCCCCTCCCCGTCGAGGGAGTACCGGCTCGAAAGACTTCACGAACTTGCCTCCATACTCTCAGTGCCGGGGCGGCTTCTGCCGGGCGAACTGGTCTACTACACCGACCTGCTCTTCGACCCCGGCTGGGCCTCTTTCCTGGGTTTCACAATGGCTTCCCTTTTCGAGGACAAAAAACCGACTGTGGTGCTCACTTCCGAAGTGAAGGGCATTCCTATCGCTTTTTTCACATCGTACGCTATCGGAATTCCTCTTGCGGTATGCAGGTTCCGCAACAGGCCGAGCGACGGCCCGGCCGTCGGCGTTCACTTTCCTACCGGTAACGGCGATGTCAGGACGATGTATCTGGGGACCAGGTTCATCACCTCGTCGAGCCGGGTGCTGGTAATAGACGATTTTATGAGGGGCGGCAGCACGGCGGCGGGGATGCTCCTGATGGCCCGCGAGTTCAACGCTTCGGTCGTCGGCGTCGGCGTGTTTATCTCGTCGGGCGAAAACGGCAGAAAAGCCGTGACCGATTACCGCTCCCTGCTGGAATTATCGGTCGAAAAGGGCGTTCCCAAGCTGACGGTGTCGGATATATAAGGAGCGCTCAACCGCGCGGTATCCGAATTTTCGCGGCGCGGCGATCCGGGCGCGAAATGTTTTGGAAAATTTGGAGGTAATTTTCATGATAGAAACTATCGCGGAGATGTTTTCATACGCGTTCCTCGTGAGGGCGGTAGTCGTGGGGCTGATGGTGTCGTTGTGCGCTTCGCTGCTTGGCGTCAGCCTGGTCCTTAAGCGTTATTCGATGATTGGCGACGGTCTCTCTCACGTCGGATTCGGCTCGCTCTCGATCGCCATGGCGATGAACGCCGCTCCGCTCGCCGTGTCGATTCCGATCGTGCTGGCGGCGGCGTTTCTGCTGCTGAGGATAAGCGAAAGCAGCAAAATAAGGAGCGACGCCGCGATAGCGCTGATATCAACCGGCTCCCTCGCTGTGGGCGTTATGGTCATCTCCATGACCACGGGCATGAACACCGACGTCTGCAACTTCATGTTCGGCAGTATCCTCGCCATGAGCAAAACGGACGTGTACCTCAGCGTAGCGTTGTCGGCGGTGGTGCTGGCACTTTTCATCGTCTTCTACAACAGGATTTTCGCCGTGACGTTCGACGAGACGTTCGCGCGCGCAACCGGCGTCAAGACAGGCCTCTACAATACGCTGCTCGCGATGCTGTCAGCAGTTACGATAGTGCTCGGCATGAGGATGATGGGCGCAATGCTGATATCGAGCCTGATAATTTTCCCCGCTCTTTCGTCTATGAGGGTGTTCAAAAAGTTCAAAACAGTCGTCGTCTCGTCGGCGGTGATATCGGCGGTCTGTTTCATGATCGGGACGATAATATCGTACGAGTACGCGACACCGACGGGCGCGAGCGTGGTTTGCGTCAACATGGCGGTATTCGGCCTATGCTGCGCCGCCGGTTTCGCTAAGACGCGCGTACGTTTCGCGCCCGCAGTCGTTCTGATACTGGCGATGTGTTCCGTCGCCTCCGCGGAGAGCGTTTTCGAGATAAGGGAAAAAATGTTCATAGAACAGACGAACGACGTATACCTCAACCCGGACGAATATATGGGAAAAACGATACGGTTGGAAGGGATTTTCGGGATCGTGGAGACGGAGGAGGGCGAGCCCCCCTGGTATTATGTCTATCGATTCGGCCGGTTGCTGCGGCTACGACGCGAACGCCGGCTGCGAAGTCGTATGGGGCGCCGGCGGAGAGAGCGGGAATTACCCGAATGACAACGACTGGACCGAAGCTACAGGAGTCCTTGAAAGCTACGAATACGACGGCGAACAGTTCCTCAGGCTCGCGCTGTCGTCTCTGATAGTGAAGACGGAACGCGGCGAAGAGCGGGTTGAGCAGTGACCGCGGAACACAGAGACGCAGGCGGCAGGCGCGGTTGCGTCATCGGGCCGCTGATAGCAAAGAACAGATAAATGCCATCTGCCGCTGGCCCGGCTGTGTCAGTATTTAGCGAGCCGTTCCGCGTCGACAAAATTGAGCCGGCATCTTGACAAATACCTCGAGTTCCAGAATACTTTACGTTAAGTTATGTTCCCAAAAGCCTTCCGGCGCTCAGCCGGGAATGCAACTCAAAAATATCTAACACAAACAGGAGGTCTGTATCATGAGAATCAGAAAGTCGCGCATGTTGGTTTTCGCTCTGTGTATATCGGTGGCAGCGTTGTTTCTGGCGGTTACGGCGGCTTCGGCGGCGAACCCGAAAATAGGCATCCTCATCTACAAATATGACGACACATATATCTCGACCGTCCGCAACGCGCTGAACAAGGCGCTGGAAGGCAAGGCCGAGGTAACGATGCAGGACGGCAAGGGCGACCAGGCCGCACAGAACGATCAACTTGACGTATTGATCGAGCGCGGCATGGACGGCCTCATCGTGAACATGGTCGACGCGCAGGCGGCGGCTGGGGTCGTAAGCAAGATCAAGGACAGGGGAATCCCCGTCGTCTTCTTCAACCGCGAACCGGACTTGAACACGCTGAAGACTTATGACAAAGCGGTTTTCGTCGGCACGAACGCCGCCGACGCCGGCAGGATGCAGGGCGATATCATCAAGAAGTTGTGGGACGAAACCCCGGCGTATGACCTCAACAAGGACGGCAAATTCCAGTACGTCATGTTCAAGGGCGAACCCGACAACCCCGAGGCCATAGCGCGCACGGAGTTCAGCGTGAAGCAGGCCGAGGAGAACGGCGTCAAGATGGACCAGATAGGCCAGACTTTCGTCTGCAACTGGGACACCGCGCTGGCACAGCAGGCGATGGAGTCCGCGCTGGCGGCGAACGAGGGCAAGATCGAACTCGTGGTGGCAAACAACGACGGGATGGCGATGGGCGCCATCGCGGCCCTCTCGAACATAGGCTATAACGTTGAGGGGGGTTCGAAGTTCATACCGGTCATCGGCGTGGACGCGACCGACCAGGCCGTTGACGCCATCGGCAAGGGCATCATGAGCGCGACTGTGAAGCAGGACGGCGAGGCGATGGGCAACGCGGTTTCCGAGATAATACTCAACATGATCGCGGGCAAGGCCCCGCTTGATGGGACGAGTTACAAATACGACGACAGCGGTATAGCCGTCCGTATCCCATACTCGCCCTACTCCGGCAAATAGGGAATGAACCGGCGCCCGGGGGCCGCGCGGCCCCCGGGTTTTAAATGACAGATGACGAGGTAGCGGGATGGGCAAAGAGACTTATCTCCTCGAAATGAGGGGCATCGACAAGACTTTTCCCGGCGTCAAGGCGTTGGATCAGGCGCGGTTGTGCCTGGAAGCCGGCACGGTTCACGCGCTCATGGGGGAAAATGGGGCGGGAAAATCCACCCTGATGAAGTGTCTCTTCGGCATATATAAGGCCGACGCCGGCGAGATTTTGGTCTCGGGCAAACCGGCCCATTTCAGCGGGCCCAAAGAAGCCATGGAAGGCGGAGTCTCCATGGTGCATCAGGAACTGAATCAGGTTCTGATGCGCAGCGTAATGGAAAATATCTGGCTCGGCCGATTCCCCAAGAGTTACGGTTTCGTGAGCCACAAGACCATGTTGAAAAAAACGAAAGCCATATTCGGCGAATTCGGCATAGACGTCAATCCAAGCACGCTGATCGGTAAGCTGAGCGTATCGCAACGCCAGATGGTCGAAATCGCGAAGGCGGTATCGTACAACGCGAAAATTCTTGTCCTCGACGAACCGACCAGTTCGCTTACCAACGAGGAAGTGCAACACCTCTTCAAGATAATCGATAAACTTCGTTCCGATGGCGTGGGAATCATATACATATCCCACAGGATGGAAGAAATTCTCAAGATTTCCGACAAAGTGACAATAATGAGGGACGGCAGGTGGATAGGCACGGAGTCCGCCGGCGACCTCACAGTCGATAAAATAATCAAAATG
>JAISYN010000078.1 GCA_031269915.1 Synergistaceae bacterium | reverse complement strand
CAGGTTCGTGGGTGGCCGTTCCTACGCCGTTCGGAGAAGACGGAAAGGTGGATTTCGGCGCGTTCCGCGTCTTGATTGACCGGCAAATCCGTTACGGTACATCGGAACTGTTCGTTTTGGGTTCGGCGGGAGAAACGACGCTTCTCTCCATCGACGAAAAGAAAGAGATCATCAAAAACGTCATTGCGCTGACCAAGGGGAGAATTCCGGTATTTTTCGGGTGCGCCGCCCTCACCACCGCGGACTCCGTGGGGCTGGCCCGGTACTGCGAAGCGGAGGGCGCCGACGGTATCGTTTTCACCGTGCCGCCCTACGTACTCATTCCGCAAAGCTCCGTTTTGACGCACTTCGACGCCTGTATGGGCGCCGCCAGCCTGCCTTGCGGTATCTACAACAACCCCACGCGCCTGGGTGTCAACGTGGAGCCGGAGACGATCAAAATTCTCTCTGACCGGCACGAAAATTTCATCGCGGACAAAGAAGCCATGCCCCACGTCAGCCAACTGGTGAAAGTGAAAAAATTGTGCGGAGACAGGATCAACATTCTCTGCTGCGATTTTCCCAAATATTCCATCGTCATTCCGACGCTTGCCCTCGGCGGCGCCGGCACCGCCAACATCGGTGGCAATATCATTCCTGAGGAAACGGCCCGCTTTTCCCGCCCCTGGACGGATATACGGATCGCCGAAGAGTGCCGGCAGGAATATTTCAAGTGGTACGAATTGCTGGAGACACTCTACACTTTGTCGAATCCCATTGTCGTGAAGGCGGCGCTCAATATTTTGGGCCTGCCCGGCGGGCATCTGCGGCGCCCCTATGAAGACTACGCCCAACCTCACCTGGGCGCACTGGAAAAGTTGCTGCGGGAGACGGGGGTTTTTGAAAAATATAAAGTCTGAGGTCGGGCTGTTTTCGGAAAAGAGCGATTGATGGGAGGCCGCGGCTCGTTCAAGCAGACGGCCGATGAGCGCGGCGAATCGTGTCGGCCGCTGTCCGCTCGGTAGTTTGCGATGAAGAAGCCGGCAGAAGGGAGATGAGAGTGTTTGAGTACGGTCTATCAGATCGAGGTCGGAAAAGACGAGGAGATCAGAGAGAAAATTCTCGGCTTTATTCTGCAAAAACGCTGGAATGGAGCCCTCGTTATCGGGGCGATAGGTTCCGTAAAGGAAGTACGGTATTTTACCCCGACGGGAACGGATTTTCCACCTCGGCTCGAATCCACGACCATCGCTGCGCCGGCGGAAATTCTGTCCTTCATAGGTGAAGTTATGCGCGCGGAACAAATACCTTCCTCGCTCAGAGAAGCCTATAAAATCGACGGCGATTATTTCCTGCATATCCACGCTTCGATGGCCGTCGCGGGCGGACACGTGTACGGCGGAGGTTTTCAGTACGGTTATGCCTTGCGGGGCGTGAACGTATTTATCCAAAAAGCTCCAAATCACACATGACATAAAGGAGATTGTGAAGATGAAAAAGTTGAAAAAAAATGTCCTGCGTTTTCTTGCCCTGTCCGCTGCGCTCCTCACCCTGAGCGCCCCTTTCACCGCGGCGGAAGCGGATGTTCCCGCGCCTGCCTCTCCCTACAAATACTCGCTGGGCAGCGGCTCCGTGGGAGGCAATTTCTATTTGATGGGCGGCGGGCTGGCTCAGACCCTCAACAAGCACTTGCCGAAATACTTTCTTGTTACGTCCGAGACCACCGGCGGCAGTACCGCGAACATCGTCATGCTGCAAAACGGGGACGCGGAGTTCGGTATCGTGATGACCTCGGCCCTGGCCGAAGGGCTGCGCGGAAAAGCGAAGTGGACGACCGGCGTCGTTCACGACAAAATCCGCGGTCTGGTTCCGCTGTACCCGTCCTGGCTGACGCTCTATACCCTGGCGGATTCCGGTATCAAAAGCCTGAAAGACTTGAACGGGCGTATCGTCGGGCTCGGTTCGAAAGGAGCCGCGATGGACTCGATCTTCCGTGAGATTCTGGCGGAGCAGGGCATCGTCCCGAAACAGATTCACAACGACGGACACGGCGCCACGGCGACGGCACTGGCGAGCAAGGTGATCGATGCGGCGCTGCTGTTTTCCTATCCGCCTTTCGCCGCTATCGCCGAGCTGGAAAGCTCTCACAAACTGTACTTCGTGCCGCTCACGCCGGATGAACAAAAGGCGATCACCTCCCGATACAGTTTTTATGTGGCCAGCGCCTTGCCGGCCGGCAGTTACACGGGGGCGCCCGAAGACGTTCCGGGCGTGTCCGAGTGGAATTTGCTGGCCACGAGTTCGGAGGTTCCCGAAGATTTGGCGTACCTTGCGGCCAAGACGCTGTTTGAAAATATCGGCGACATGATCGCCGTGCACCAGAGCGCCAAATACATGACTCCGAAGAATTCCGTCAACTTCAACATTCCCTTGCACAGCGGGGTTGTACGCTATCTTAAAGAGGTTGGCATTGCCCTCCCGCCGGAGCTGATTCCTCCTGAGTATAAAGACTGATTCCGTTTCCGGTTCATTCATGCGTCAAGGTCGGATTGCGATGTCGAGGCGTCTGAGTTACGAATCTTTTCACAAAAGGTTTATGATCGCGTTCGGGATTCTGATCGCTGTCGTTCACATCGGGCAATTCACGTTCAGCCCGATGGAAAGCATCAAATTCTACGCATGGCATCTGATGCTGGGCTCCGTGGTCATTTTCCTGCCCAAACCCGGCGTTTCCAAACCTCGGTTCGTTTTGGACTGGCTCATGGCGGCAGCCGGCGTTCTCGTCGGTCTTTCCGTCATTCTGAACTATGACGCTTACAGCATGGCGATGCAAAACAATCGCATCACGCCTTATTTTTATTTTTTAGGTTTGATTTTGACCCTGCTGACTCTGGAGGGAGCCCGGCGCGTAATCGGGGCGACTCTGCCGGTTATCGCCGTCGTCTGTATCCTGTACGCCATGTTCGGCGGAGACCTGCCGGGGCTGCTTGGGCACCGAGGGTATCCGCTTACGAGGGTCGTCACCACTATTTTCAGCGATCAGGGCATTTACGGCGCGCCCATAGGAGTTTCGGCTTCCACGGTATATTTGTTCCTGCTCTTCGCGGCGCTTCTCTCCGTTTCGGGCGCTGACAAAGTTTTCCATAATATCGCCGTCGCCGTCACGGGGAGGAAACGGGGCGGCCCGGCGAAGATGGCGGTCGTGGCGAGCGCTCTTTTCGGCAGCATATCGGGCAGCGCGGTGGCCAATGTCGTGTCTACGGGGTCGTTCACTATTCCTTTGATGAAAAAACAAGGATATTCGAGCGTTTTTTCCGCTGCCGTCGAAGCGGTCGCCTCTACGGGCGGGCAGTTTATGCCGCCGGTCATGGGAGCGGCCGCTTTCGTGCTGAGCGACATCGCTTCTACCCCCTACGCCAGAGTATGCGCAGCGGCGGCTCTTCCGGCGCTCATGTATTACCTGACTCTCTTCAAAATGGTGGATATAGAGGCCGTGAAACATCATCTGCAACCGCTTCGGCCCGAAAACATCCCCTCTCCGAGAGAAGCCTTGCGCGGATCGTTCAAACTCATCGTTCCGCTTCTGGTTCTGCTGTTTTTTTTGCTGGTGGAAAGAACTACTCCGATGCTGGCCGCCATTTACTCCATGGTGGCGATTCTCGTCTGCGGATTCTTGAGCGGAAAAGAAAGGCCGACATTCCGCAGGATTATGGAGGGTTTCGCGGAAGGGGCGCGCAGCCTGCCTCAGGTGGTCGCGTCCTGCGCCTGCGCTGGTGTCGTCGTGGCCATGTTCGCGCTCACGGGCATCGGCCTGAAATTTTCGAACTTCGTCATGCAGCTCGGCGAGGTCAGTATCTGGCTGAGCCTCTTTCTTTCCATGGTGATTTGTTTTGTCCTGGGAACGGGGCTGCCCACCACCGCCGCCTACATTATCTGCGCCACGGCCATAGCTCCCGCGCTCGTCAAGGGAGGGATCGCGCCGCTCCCGGCGCATCTGTTCCTTCTGTATTTCGCCTCAATTTCTTCTATCACTCCGCCGGTGGCGGTCGCCTCGTACGCGGCCGCGAGCATCGCTGCGGAAAATGCGCTGAAAGTCGGCCTTGCCGCGGTGAAACTCGGTGCGGCGGGATTTGTCCTGCCCTTCGCCTTCGTGATGAACACGGACTATCTGCACTTCGGCTTCGACTGGATTACCCTGGCTACATGGATTTCGGCCTTCGTCGTGTGCTACTCGGCGGCGGCCGCCATACAGGGATTTGTGGAGCAAAAAATTTCTTTCGTCGAGCGCGCGCTCTACGTCTTGGCCGCGGCGGCGGCCATTCGTTCGGATTATTCCGCGTCTTTCTTCGGCTGGGCTCTGTTTGGAGCACTGTACCTCTGGCATAGACGGCGAACCCTCGCGCCGGAAAGGCTGGATTCGGTGGCTTCGCAGCAGCGCACCTGAGAATCGCCCGATATAATAGACCACCTCGGAAGTCATCTACCCCCGGCAAAGCCGGGGGTTTACCATTTATTAATTATATGAAGGATATTGGACAAGGTGTCATTGAAGGTGAGGAATATCTTGAATATGGCATCGACGTTAAGGATGCCATAGAAATTGCCGAAAAGCTGGAAAAAGCCGCCTTGATGTGCTCTACATCAGCAACGGATGCTATAAGTCATGCCGCTTTGAGAATAACCCAGTTTCTCAGATGCCTTGCTGATGCTTCCCAGATTAATTGCGGTGAGTAATACGGCGATTTTCTTTGTCTCCACATTTAGCGCCCCCCCATCCGCTCCACTTAAAGATACCGTTGAAAAGATGATTTTGCTTTTCTATTTTGCATTGTTCCGCAATCTTTCAAATTTCTTTTTGTACGCCCGGACGTTTTTAGGTATATCCTCCGTTTTCATAGCTCTTGGCACAGAAGTCGTGCCTGCTGTTTTGGCGGTCTCGAAATACCAGCATTTGTAGTTGAGTATATCAAGGGTATCCTGAAGCCGTGCGAGTCGTTCTTTTACTATCTTGCGCTGATCAAGAAGCATTTGCAGACGTTGGTCAATAGTCACATCCCCTCGCTGCGCCCATTCCATAAAAATCTTAATCTCTTTAATCGGCATGCCGGCCTTTTTCAAACAATCTATGATCAGGAGCCATTCGAGATCCTCGTCTTTGAACATCCGCATGCCGCCGCTGGAGCGTTCAACAAAAGGAAGCAAACCTTCTTTATCATAATAACGCAGAGTGGACGGCGCTACTTTCAACTTTTTTGCCATCTCTCCGACCGTATACACCATATTCCATCACTCCAAAATTTCTTGCGAAAAGGTATTGACTTAAAGTAGGCTTTAACTTATATAATCAAGCCAAACGCTAAATACACACTAATATACTCTGAAGGCTATGTCAATGGAAGAAGCGCGGTTTGCAGAATTATGAAGATTCGTGTTGTTACAGTACAGTGGGGCGTCGCCGCGGAACGGACAAAACGGAAACGGGCAGGTCTTTTGCAACGCAAGCGCGACTGTGGCATAATATTACATATCATA
>JAISYN010000122.1 GCA_031269915.1 Synergistaceae bacterium | reverse complement strand
ACGCGGCTCGAAAACTAGCCTCGGAGTGAATTCCGAGGCAGGATCTTTTCGTTACTGGCCTGAATGACGGCGGTATCCAGAATGCTCCCCCGATCTCCTATTGTATTTACGCTCCCGGGAGATATTCTCCCCCGGAACTCCTGAATTCCCGGAGATGACATAAATCAGCCTTTCCTTGACAACCGGAGGACTCTCTGATACTTTACTTGTGCGCATACCTATAAAATCTCATGGGGAGGAAGAAACGGCATGAAAGTAGTGGCGATCAACGGGAGTTCTCACAAGGACGGCAATACGGCCACGGCTCTTTCCGTCATGGCTGCGGCGCTGAACGAAGAAGGCATCGATACCGAGATATTGCAGGCCGGCGGACAGGCGGTTCACGGCTGTATCGACTGCGGATACTGCAGAAAATCCGAAAACAACAGATGTGTGTTCAACGACGACGCTGTGAACGATTTTTCCGTCAAAATGCGCTCCGCCGACGGAATAATTCTCGGCGCGCCCACATATTACTCGGGGATTCCCGGCGATATGAAGGCGTTTCTCGACAGGACATTTTTCAGCGGCTCGTCGTATTTCAAATACAAGGTAGGGACGGTCGTCGCCGTCGTGCGGCGCGCCGGAGGCGTTGACGTCGTCCATCAGTTGATGAACTACTTCAATCTCGCGGAGACCGTGACGCCTCCCAGCCAATACTGGACGATCGCCTACGGCATGGACAGACGCGAGGTACTGCGCGATTACGAAGGTATGCAGACGATCAGGAAAAACGCGCGCGCGATGGCTTGGCTAATCAAGGTGCTCGCCGCGTCCAGAGGCACTATCCCAACGCCGGACGAGACAAATAGAGAGGAAAGGATATTCACTAATTTCATCAGATAGAAAACCGCGTTTATAAACAGTCAGCGTCGTCCGCCGTATATGCGGCATGCGGACGACGCTGTCGGGTAATTGCCGTACTCTATCTTTTTACCCCCATTATGCTCTGCAGTCTATAAGAATTAAATTTATCCATATCCGAATACGGTATATACGCGGTAAAATCCCACGATTCGCCCGGTTCAATCCGCTCGTCATTTCTCGCTGTCACAGCGGTATAAATCCGGCCCTCGGCGTCGCACAGATCAAAGGCCACTCTCACCGCGTCAAAAGAGTTGACGCCGTAGTTTCTCACCGTACCCGCTATATAAAGGCCGTGGTCGTCCGAATCCATCCAGTGCTCTTGCACGGATAGGCCTATATCCGCGATCTCCGGAACAGTCGGGGCATCTCCGGAAATTTCAGTTTCGGCGGCCATCCCAAGATAGGGTGACGTGACATCTTGCGAGGAGATTTTTTCCACTCCTGAAAACATCGGGGGCACTTCACAGACAATATTTTCACTGGCATACTTATATCCCGACAGGAAACCGATTAAAAAACCCGCGCCGAACAGTATCCCTGCCGCAACGGTTTTTTTCAAATTCGCAGTCATCCGCTATTTCGGATTTTTGCCCATCCGCCCGGATCGGCCCAGCACTTTCATGCTGGATGCCTTACGAAACGCTTTATAATCATCGAGTTCAAAAGAGTATTCCTGTTTCCTGCCCGCCTGCGCGAAATCAGAGACAGTAAACCCGGTGAGGTATTCCCCCTTACTGTTGTAAAAACTGAAGTTCGACGTAAAGGATACGCCATTGCCTAGGGGGTTGACGATCGTTATCGCTACGGCGCCCTGGTCGTCTATGAAAAGTTTCTCGTACGTCAGATCCGTTCCGGGGATAACCCCGCTTGCCCTGTAGGGAGGCAGCCCGCTCCTTTTCATTTTCGCGCCGGCGGGACAGGACATCGCCCAAACCGTAAACGCCGCCGTCAAAATCAAGACTGTTGCAAACTTCCTGTAATTATTTATGTTCATAAACATGAGCACCGCTCGCCTTCGAAAAACTTTCAAATATATTTTCGGCAATTTTTGCTTTATAATTGAGGAAGCGCTGATTAACGCGCTCAAACGTCATTTTGCCGTTTAAGAATACAGGCGCCGCAAGGGTTTTAATCTTCACTCTTTAGGCATCTGACAGTAAATCAGTCTTTCTTTATTTTTACGCGCGAAAGCCGAGCGGAAAACTCTTCCGGCAGGGGCGATTCCACGACAAGTTCTTCTCTTCCTTCGGAGATTCCGGGAATGCCCTGAAACGTCAGGCTGTATGCGTGAAGAAATAGCCTTCCCTCGCGGCGCCCGTCCTCATATCCGTATTTGACGTCGCCGACGATGGGGCGCCCGATGGAGGCAAGATGCGCTCTGGCTTGATGAGGCCGCCCTGTGACAAGCTCAACTTCGAGCAGCGAATATTTTCCGTCAGAAGATAACCTGCGAAATCTCGTAAGCGCACTCTGTCCGCCTTCTTCGCGGCTCGCGGGCCGAACGAAATTTTCACGCTCATCCTTCATGAGCGGGACGGATATCTCTCCACTGAGCGGGGCGGCGCCCCAAACGAGGGCCCTGTAAATTTTTTTTATTTTTCCAGAGCGCATGGACTCGGAGAGCGCTCTAAGCACCGGCGCGCAGAGCGCGATAGCTTCAATGCCCGACACGTTGCGATCCAGCCGCCCTATCATGGCTGGCCTGAAATCATGCCTTTCCCACCGCAGTTGCGACCAAGCTCTCGTTATGAGCGAGTCTCCCGCCGCCCTGTCGGGCTGCGCCAGCAATCCGGCGGGTTTCTCAACGCACCACAGGCAATCGTTCCTGAACAACGTGACAAGCGCGTCCCGCCGTGTTCCTCGTTCCGTCCCGAAACAAGCGGTATCCTCGCGTATTTCGGCGACCCATGGGAAAGCGACCTCGTCGCCTTCGCACAACCTCCGCCCGCCGTCTGCTTTTGCTCCGTTCACCCTCACGGAACCATTTCTTATCGACTTCATTATGGCTGCCAGCGGAACATTTCTGAACAATCCCCGCAATACGCGGTCGAGCCGTCTGTCACTCTGATCCGGCGTGACTCGGAAGACACGTCTCTCAGGAGGATTCATTTTCCCACGAATCACCCGGACGCCAGAAACGTCTCTGCGCCGCGTAATGATACGCGGAAATGTTCTGTCCGACTGCCAAATCGCTCGTTGCGTCCTTCCAGCAAAACAGGCGGAAATCAAGTTCATCAGCGGACGCCACTATCAGAGCCTCCAATGTCGCCGGCAAAACAGGAGAACCGAATTCCTTCTGCCCGTGATGACTCAGCAGAATGTGCCCTATCTGGGTGGAAACGCCGAGCGGCAATCCCGCTTCCTCAGAAAGTTTGGTGAATTCCGCGTAGCCGATCGCTATGTGGTCGAGAACGGCGCCTCGCAGCGTCACCTCCGGAACAGGCGACATGGAGTACGACGCTATCTTGCCCCAATCATGCAACAGCGCTCCAGCGATCACTATCGAAATATCGATGGACGGATAGATTTGTTTATAGCTGACGGCAAGCGAACGAGCCGCTTCCGTAACGGTGATCGAATGTTCCAGCAACCCGTGAGCGTAAGCGTGATGATTTGTGACAGCGGCGGGAACTTCTTTGAAATATTTACCGCCGGGACCGTCGAAGGCAAATCTCAGAAAATCGCGTATTTCAGCGCTGCACCCTTCGATCAGATCGTTCAGCCTCGATTCGAGTATTGAAAGAGGCACGCCGGAGCGGGGCGTCAATTTCGACGCCGGAAATTTCTCCTGATCGAGCAGGGAAATGGCGTTGAAATTATACTGTACCTGCCCTCTGAAATCGGCGGTCTTGCCGGTTATGCCGACCACCTGGCCCTTCAGCCTGTTTATACGGTCGTCGGTGAGCAGCGCGGGCCTGTTTTCCAACTCCGCGTCGGAACGGTCCCACCACCCGGCGTCCGACCAGATTTTAGCGTTCAGGATTCCGTGCTCGTCAGACACCGTCATTTCCCAATACGGTTTTCCGTTCTTATCGGTTTTTTTCTGAATGTTATTCACGGCATATATTCCCTTGAACGTCTCTCCCGCCGTAAGCGCGCGGACATCAGACGTCCGAAGCAGTTTAGCCGAAATCGGAGCAGCCATTTCATCAATCCTTTCGGATATATATAGAATTTATTCATTTTACCACGACAGATGCGACGCCGTTACACAAAAAATCGCGGAATGTTTTATAATAAATAAAAGGAGATGATGAAATGGCCTGTTACAGGGGTGCTGAAAATAAATCGTTCGAAACCGACGACGGGATTACGCCGTTCGAACTGTTCGGGGAATGGAATATAAAAAGCGCGCTCGCGGCGGCGGTGGACGGCGAATATGTCGATCTTCACCGAACGCTGAAGGATGGGGGGACGGTTAAGCCCGTGATGCCTGATTCTCCGGAAGGACTTTCAATCCTGAGGCATTCCGCGTCGCACCTCATGGCTCAAGCTATAGCCAGGCTTTACAAGGGCGCTAAATTCGGGGTGGGGCCCGCCATACAGGACGGATTTTATTACGACGTGCTCTTCCCAAAAGCGATCACCGATGATGACCTGCCCGTCATAGAAGCGGAAATGAAAAAACTCGCGCGTGAGAAATTCCATATCGAACGCGTCGAACTCTCCACCGCTGAGGCGCTGAAAAAATTCGGAGACGACCAATTCAAGGTCGAACTGCTGAACGATATAGGGGCGGAGCGCGTGTCACTGTACGGACAGGGCGACTTCTGGGATCTCTGCCGCGGGCCGCACGTCCCCAACACCGGATATATCAGACACTTCAAGCTCATGTCGCTTGCCGGGGCCTATTGGCGGGGAAACGAGAACAACATCATGCTCACAAGGATATACGGCACGGCGTTCGCGGACGGAGAATCCCTCGACGGCTACCTGAAAATGACGGAAGAAGCTAAACTGCGCGACCACAGAAAGCTCGGGCGCGAACTCGATCTGTTCAGCTTCCAGCCCGAAGGGCCGGGTTTCCCATTTTTCCATCCCAAAGGCATGACGCTGATGAACACGCTTGTCGAATTCTGGAGGCGCGAACACACAAAACGCGGTTACAGCGAGATAAAGACCCCGCTGATTCTCGAGAGGGAACTTTGGCAGCGCTCGGGACACTGGGACCACTACCATGACAATATGTATTTCACCGAGATCGACGAGCGCCCGTACGCAATAAAGCCGATGAACTGTCCGGGGGGAATTCTCGTTTACAAGACCTCTAAACGCAGCTACAGAGAGCTTCCAATGCGCGTTGCCGAACTCGGCACGGTTCACAGGCACGAACGGTCGGGAGTGCTGCACGGATTGATGAGGGTGAGATGTTTCACGCAGGACGACGCGCACGTCTATTGTACCCAGGAACAGATAGAGGACGAGGTCAAAGGCATCATAGACCTCGACAGATATATCTACGACGTCTTCAGGTTCCAGTTCATGGTCGAACTGTCGACCAGGCCGGACAATTTCATGGGCGACCCAGAAGCGTGGAAAGACGCCGAAAATCGCCTCCAGAAAGTTTTGGAGGAGACAGGGATACCGTTTAAAATCAACCCCGGCGACGG
This sequence comes from Synergistaceae bacterium, assembly GCA_031269915.1. Classification (GTDB taxonomy): domain Bacteria; phylum Synergistota; class Synergistia; order Synergistales; family Synergistaceae; genus JAIRKI01. Next base: position 7,634 of record JAISYN010000122.1, on the reverse strand, counting down.
CGCCTTTTACGGGCCAAAGATAGATTTTCACCTGAAAGACAGCATTGGCAGGACATGGCAGTGCGGAACCATTCAACTGGATTTCCAAATGCCCGAAAAGTTCGACATGACGTACGCCGGCAGCGACGGCGCCGAACACAGACCGGTCATGTTGCACAGAACCGTATTGGGCAGTCTGGAACGGTTCATCGGAATCCTGACAGAGCATTACGCCGGGGCCTTCCCCTATTGGATATCGCCGGTTCAGGCGAAAATAATACAGGTGAAGCCGGATTTTGAAAGTTACGCGCTCAAAATCGCGGACGAACTGAAAAAAATGAACGTCCGCTTAGAGAGAGACGCGAGGGACGAGAAACTCGGCAAAAAAATACGGGACGCGCAGATGGAAAAAGTGCCGTATATGCTGGTTATTGGGGCAAAAGAGGCCGAACTCGGCGCGGTATCCGTCCGGACGCGTTCCGGCGGCGATATCGGGATCAAAAACATGGAAGAGTTGAAATCCATGCTGAAATCCGAGTTTAAACCCCCGGTACTCCACTGACACACGTAAACGGCCATATAATTGGCGCGTATTACCGCGCCGTGGTTTTCGGAATGCTCATCAATGAGTTATAATGGATTCAAATTTCATTCGCAAAGGATGTGAAAAGCGCATGGACGCAGGACCTAGTAGCAGTCTGCCTCCGTTATATTCGGATACGGACATCATGACGCGTTCAAAATTTGAAAGCCGGCGGCGCATGCGCACAGACAACCAGGGTGATGTGATGTCCTGATTATTTCATCCCGCGTTTCGCCTCCGCGTCTTGAAGGAGGTTTTCAGGATGGAAACTAATGTTGCGGATATGAGCATCGCCGAGTTGCTCGAAGCAAAAAAACATAAAGAACTGAAACAGCGCATCGCAGACGCCAACCCCATAGATATCGCCGAAGAATTTGAGAAACTCAGCCGTGGGCGGCAGGCCGTGTTGTTCCGCTCTCTGCCGAAGGACGCGGCTGCGGATGTTTTCGCCTATTTGCCGGCGGAAAACAAAGAGGAACTTATAGAGCTTCTGACAGACCCCGAATTAGGACACATTATAAACGACCTTTTCCTGGACGACGCTGTGGATTTCATAGAGGAGATGCCCGCAAGCGTGGTGAAGCGAGTACTGGAGAACGCCAGTGACTACACACGCAAACAGATCAACCAGTTGTTGCAATATGAGGATGATTCAGCGGGAAGCATTATGACCACAGAATATGTGGACCTCAAAGAAGGAATGACCGTCGGAGAAGCCTTTGCCCGTATCCGGCGTGTGGGCATGGACAAAGAGACAATTTACACCTGCTACGTCACCGACAAAAGCCGCGTTCTGGACGGAGTCGTCACGGTGAGGACGCTTCTTCTCGCCGACGCGGCGAACCTCGTTGGGAGTATCATGAAAACAAACCTGATCTATGCTTCCACCGGCGACGACCGCGAGTACGTGGCGGAACTCTTTCAAAAGTACGATCTGATCGCCCTTCCTGTGGTGGACACGGAAAAACATTTGGTGGGCATTATAACGGTGGACGATATCATGGAGGTTTTAGAGGAGGAAAACACGGAAGACTTCTACAAAATGGCAGCCATCGAACCATCCGACGAACCCTATCTGACGTCCGGGGTTTTCGGACTGGCCAAAAAGCGCATCTTCTGGCTTTCGGTCCTGATGATATCCGCCGTGTTCACCGGAAGCATCATCACCCGCTACGAACAAATCCTGGCGATTTTCCCTGCCTTGATCGCAGTAATTCCCATGTTGATGGACACCGGAGGCAACGCGGGCTCCCAGTCATCCACCGTGATCATACGCGGTATGGCGGTTGGAGAACTTCACCTCTCCGACTGGCTGAAAATCCTGTGGAAGGAGATTCGTGTCAGCGCTCTGGTAGGCGGAATATTGGGGGCTTTCAACGTCACATACAGATGGTTTGCTACCAGTAACTTCCGCCTTGGGATGACGGTCGGGTTCAGCCTGTTTGCCACAGTAATCTTGGCCCAGACGCTCGGCTGTATGCTGCCCCTTCTCGCCAAACTCCTGCGCTTAGATCCCGCACTGATGGCCGCCCCGCTCGTTACCACGCTGGTGGATGCAAGCTGCCTGCTCGTATACTTCAGCATTGCGGAGGCTATAATGCACTGAAATATTTCCGGAGAAAAACATTTGCATTTGCGCGCAATGGTGATATACTTCGTTGGCTGATGAACAGCATTAAGAAGAGGATGCGCCTCTCACCCGCCGGTTTTAGCTGTCGGGTAAAAGCCGAAAAATATTTGAGGGCGGAGCGCGTCGTGTGTGCCGCCCTTAATTTTTTTAAGAACATACAAAATCACTGGAGGTGGTTTGACATTAACAACGCGCCGGTCAACAAAGACGACGAACCACGTGTAAATTCGGAGATACGGGTCGCGGAGGTACTGCTGATCGATGATCAGGGAAACAAGATTGGCGTGGTGCCGACCGCGGAAGCGCTCCGTCTGTCCGAAGAACGCGATCTCGATCTCGTAGAGGTGGCTCCGCTGGCGAACCCGCCGGTGTGCAGGATTCTTGATTACGGCAAATATCGGTTCCAGCAACAGAAAAGAGACAAGGATGCCCGTAAGAAACAGAAGAATCAAACCGTAAAAGAGATGAAAATGCGCCCCAAAATAGATCAGCACGACTATGATTTCAAAGTCAGAGCAATTAAAAGCTTTTTATCCGACGGACATCGCGTCAAAGTCTCTATATTTTTCAGAGGCAGGGAAATGGCCTTCCTGGACAGAGGACGCGAGGTTCTGAACCGCGTCAGGGACGCCATCGATCCGCTTGGCAAAATTGAGTCCGAACCGAGAATGGAAGGCGCTTACATGAGAATGATGGTATGCCCGGCTTCAAGTATTCCGGTTCCCAAACCGGAAAAACCGGCGAAACAAGCTGAAAAACCGCAGAGGAAAAACGAAACGGAAGAAACCGCCGTATAGGAGGAATTTTTATGCCAAAGATGAAATCCCATTCAGGGACGAAAAAACGTTTCAATGTGACTGGAACGGGCAAGATAACTTATCAGAAAAGCGGACGCCGCCACATATTGGTGAATAAATCGCAGAAACGGATGCGCACGCTCAAAAGGAAAGGCGTAATCACATCCGCGTTTGAGGCGCACATGAAACGTCTCATGCCTTACGCTTGAGCCGCGGATACAACGGACAGGGAGTGACCAGCTATGCGTGTAAAGGGTTCCAGCGCCAGCAGAAAAAAACTTAAAAAACTGTTTTCGATAACCAAGGGTTATTGGGGCAGAAAGAAAAATGTATACAGGAGAGCCCGCGAAGCCTACCTTAAATCCCTCACCCGCATGTTCCACGACCGCAAATTGAGGAAGCGCGACTTCCGCAAATTGTGGATCATGCGTATAAACGCGGCCGCCCGCGCGAATGGAATGCGTTACAGCGTTCTGATGAACGGCCTCAAAAAAGCTAACGTAGCCATCAATCGCAAAATACTTGCCGACCTCGCGGTACACGACGCCCCCGCTTTCGCGCAACTCGTCGTGAAAGCCCGCGAGGCTCTAGTCGCGTAAACGCGGCCTTCAAGCGTCGTCAGATAACGTAGTGAGAGTTCCTGTCCCGGTCTTCGGCAGGAACTTCATTATTATGGACGGAGGAGTGTTCATGAATGAGAAATTCGATTCCCTGCGGGCATCGGGAGAGGAAAAAATCACCGCAGCCAGGACTATAGCCGAACTGCAAAATGTCAAAGCGTCGCTTTTGGGCAAACAGGGCGCATTGACCGATATATTGAAAGAGATACCCCATATCGACGCGGCGCTTCGCCCCGAAATGGGACGCCGGGCGAACGAACTGAAAGATCGTTTTTCAAAGCTCATAGATGAGCGGGACGAAACGCTCCGGCTCTCCGCCTCAACCATTCCGCCCGGCTTCGACCTTACAGTCCCGGGGATAGAACCCCCCGGCGGAGCGCTTCACCCAATCACTCAGATGTGCTATGACCTCAACGATACTTTCCGCTCAATGGGCTTCGAGATATTTCAGGAATCGGACATAACCAGCGAATTGTACGGCTTCGACAATCTCAATTTCGCGCCGGAACACCCGGCCAGAGAGAGCATGGACACATACTGGCTCGCGGGTCACGAATCCGGACGCGGCGGAGACAGGCTATGCCTGCGCCCCCACCTCACTGGGGCGAGCGTCCGTTATCTCCAGACGCGCAAGGCGCCATACCGCTTCGTATATCCGGGCAGGGTGTACCGCAACGAAACCACCGACGCGCGGCACGAGCGGGCTTTTTTCCAATACGAGGCGCTGATAGTTGATAGAGAGTTTACTTTTTCGTCCGGCAAGGTGATGATAAAAAGCGTGCTTTCGAAAGTATTCGGAAGGGAGGTGCCGGTGCGGATGCGAGTCGGCTTTTTCCCTTTCGTCGAACCGGGTTTTGAGATAGATATGGGCTGTCTTGTCTGTGGAGGAAACGGGTGCAGCGTCTGTAAGCACGTCGGCTGGATAGAGATAATGCCGGGCGGTACCCCGCACCCCAACGTCCTGAAAGCGGCCGGTCTCGATCCCGCCGAATACACGGGTTTTTATGTCAATATAGGGCTCGACCGCCTTGTGATGATGCGATACGGCGTGGACGACGTCCGCATGTTTCATAGCGCTGACCTGAGATTTTTGAACCAGTTCAAATAGCGGAGGCGGATTATGAAGTTATCGCTCAAGTGGATAAAAGACTATGTGAAAATTCCCGGCGACATCGAAGTCTCGCGCATCGCGCACGACCTCACCATGTCCACCGTCGAAGTCGAGGGAATATACAATCTCGGCGAAAAATTCGACAAAATGGCAGTCGGCGTGATAGATGAAATACTCCCCCACCCCAACGCCGACAGGCTGAAAATATGCCGCGCAAACCTGGGAAACGGCGAAACGTATGATATCGTCTGCGGAGGCGCGAACCTCCGAACTGGAATGAAAGCGGCGGTATCACGTCCCGGCGCGATGGTACGATGGCATGGCGCGGGCGACCTGGTGGAAATAAAAAACGCCAGAGTACGCGGCGTCGAAAGTTACGGCATGATATGCTCGTCCTCCGAGATAGGGCTTTTCGACCTGTTTCCCTTCACCGAAGAAGCGACCATAGTCGATCTGTCGGATTTCGAAGCGGCGGCCGGAACTCCTCTCGCGGAGGCTCTCGGGCTCGACGACGTCATCCTTGAAATAGACAACCGCTCGCTGACAAACCGGCCCGATCTGTGGGGGCACTACGGCATAGCGCGCGAGATATCGGCGCTGTACGGTCTGCCTCTTTCCGAATTTGAAAAATCCGCGCCGGCTGTCTCAAACAGGGTATCCTATGTGGAAGTTAAAGACGGCGTCAGATGTCCCAGGTACATCCTGGTTAAAATAGAGGGGCTGTCGGTAAAACCGTCGCCGTTCGAGATACAGAGCAGAATCTGGCGCGTGGGAATGCGCCCCATAAACGCCATAGTCGATATCACGAACTACGTCATGCTCGCCGTGGGCCAGCCAACGCACGCGTTCGACTCCGACAACATAGAGGGACGCATAACCGTGAGGCGCGCGCGCGGCTACGAAAAGCTGCTGCTTTTGAACGGCAGGGAACTCGTGTTGTCGCCGGACGACCTCGTGATTGCCGACGACGAAGGTTCGGTTGGGCTCGCGGGCGTCATGGGAGGAGCGAAGGACTCCGTGCTGCCCACAACGGACAAGGTAATTCTCGAAATCGCCAATTTCGAGCCCATAGGCATAAGGCGCACTGCCGCCCGCCACGAAGCGCACACCGAAGCCGCCGCGAGATACGAGAAGGGCATCGACCCAGAACGGTGCGATCAGGCCCTCTCCATTGCCATGAAGATGTTCGGCGATTTTTTCCCCGATATGGAGGTGACGGGTTTCCACGACAACTATCCCGTTCCGCTGAAACGCGTCGAAATTGACGTATCCCTGGAATGGTTGTCGAATCGCCTGGGGAAACGCATCGCAAACGAAAAGATATCGGATATGCTCGCCCGCCTGGGATTCGGAGTAAAATTTTCGCCGTCGGGCGATGCCATGCATGTTACCGCTCCGACGTGGCGATCCACCGGCGACGTTTCGCTTCCCGACGACATAATGGAGGAAGCGGCGCGTATGCACGGGTACGAAAACTTCGAGCCTTCTCCAATAGTTACCGCCTTCAGCGGGGCGATAAACCAGCCGGAGACAGACATCGACCGCAATATCCGCGAGTACCTGTCGTTCCGCTGCGGTATGCGGGAAATTTTCACATATCCGTGGGTGAATGACGAATACCTGGACGCCGTCTTCCAAAACCGTGACGGAATGCTGGCTTTGTCGACTCCGCCGTCGCCGAACGAAAGATACATCCGCTCGTCGCTGCTGCCGAACATATTCAAGGCTGTGAGCGAAAATTTGCGTTTCTTCGACGAGTTCGCCATTTTCGAATCGGCTCAGGTCTTTTCCGACGAGGCATACAGCACGCCGTACGATCCCCGTGAATCCCTGCCCCGGCAGAGGCGGAGCGCCGCCGGCGCGTTCGTGGGCGGCGAAGGTGAAATCGGTTCGATTTTCAGGAAGGCAAAGGGAGTCGTCGAATGGCTGCCCCGTTATACCCATACGGAACCGTTTTCTTTTGAACGGCATGAAAAACCGCGCTGGGCCGAAGAGGCCGTCTGGCTCAATATCGTCCATTCGGGCGAAGTGATAGGCAATCTCGCGCTGCTCTCCAAAAAATCGTCGCTGTCGTGCGGGATAAAAAACAGCACGGCGATGGCCTTCGAGTTGGACATCGACTCCTTGAAACCGCTGCCGTCGCGCACCAACAAGTACAGCCATCTCCCGGGATATCCGTGGACCGAATACGACATATCAATGGTATTCGACGAATCTGTCAAATGGGAGGATATACTGTCGGCAGCCGCCGTCAGAAAAGGCCCGGAGGATTTACTGCGCGGCGCCGCGTTCATGGGCGAGTATCGCGGGAAGCAAGTGGCAGAAGGCAAAAAATCCATTACTTTGCGCCTTCTCATCGGTTCGCTTAAAAAAACTCTGACCTCTGAAGAGATAGAGTCCTGCGCAAACACGATAATAAAACGCCTTAAAAAAACGGTTGGCGGCGAATTGAGAAACTGAAAACAAAAACGCGGGCCCCCTTGAGGGCCCGCGTTTTTGTTTTCTAAAATTACTTGCGTTTGCCGAGTATGAACAGCAGGCGAACGAAGATATTTATGAAATCCAGATATAGGCTCAGCGCCCCCAAAACCGCGAAATTATCGCGGGATTCCTCGCCGAAGCCTCCCTCCGCCGCCAGCCTGCGCAGTTTGAACGTGTCATACGCGGCAAGCCCCGTAAACACTATAACTGCAATTATGGAGATGACCAGCTCGGTCTTGTAGCTGCCTATGAATATATTCACCACCGAGGCTATGATAATTCCCCAAAGGCCCATCATCAGAAAACTTCCCCAGCTCGAGATATCGCGCTTTGTAACAAAACCGTACGCGCTCATGCCCCCGAAAAGCCCGGCCGATATGAAAAACGCCTGCGAGACGGATTCGCCCGTGTACATGTACAGCAGAGGGGCGAG
>JAISYN010000084.1 GCA_031269915.1 Synergistaceae bacterium | reverse complement strand
CGCGTCTCCTTCCCGCTCCGCTCTACACGAGGCCCGCTCGATTTACTCGTTTCCTGTTCGTCCATGACCCTTCCCTCTGATGACGGTAAATTCGCTCTCCGCTTTAGATTCCCCGGCGTAGACGACGGGCGCGGATTCCAAGCGGGAAATTTCCGCCGTCTTTTCGCGTGATGTCCCTCTGAAAATCGCGTTGAAGCAGATGAGAAACCCTACGAACATGAGCAGAACTCCCATGTAATAAACGGCTTTCAGTTTCAGCCTTCTTCCCGCCTCGGCCCGTTCCTCCGGGAATTTCCATAAATCCTGAACGTATAGTCTGCGCCAGTTCTTCCTCCTGAAGCGGGAAAAGTGATATCCGCTGAAAAGGTTCGTTACGCTGTTGGAAATATCTCTCATGGCTGTTTTCATCCTCTCTCGAAAAGCCTATTTGTCACTCAGCCTGGTTATGACGATCCTGTCCTGCGCGGAGCCGGTTCCGGCGATCAGGGCCGCTTTGTCAAACACCCTGTCCGCGATGTACATGTCGCGCACTGCCCTGTAATTGACGAGGACTTCCCTCTTATGCTCGTAAACGACCAGCACGGGGGCCTCGACGCTCTTCCCTGTGCTGCCCCTCTTGAACTGGATGTACGTTTTAACCCCGTCGTCCCATACCCGTATAGGCTTCCAACGGAGCGAATCCTTCCCCCGTATCTCGTAGGCGAGATGAAGGTTCTCCGGGTCTATCGAATAGCCGGAGGCGAGGGCGGTGCTATTCTCCCGCTCCTTTTTCTTTTCCGCCATGAAAACGTCCCACGCCTTTATCGAATCGCCGGGGTAGCTGAAAGATACGGAGGGCATGAAATCCTTCACGCTCGACATCAGGTCGAGCTGGTATGTCCGCCTGTCCGTGTTGATTATCACGTTTGTCGAAATATCCGCGGCCAGGGGCTTTATCATGACGTGCGTCTGCGCGTTCTCCCCGGAACCCGATACGCTCGGAACAAACGACCATCTGACGGGATCGCCGGGATGAACGCCCGTGACGGACTCTCCGGGCTGCAAGATGATATCGGTCACGTACATGGGCCGGCAGACTACTTTCGGCGTGTAGCTCGACCAGGTTATTACGACCGAACCGGCGACGCCTGTTATGGGTGGAACGGCGTCCTTGGCCTCGCTGAATTCCCTGACCAGTTCGAGGGCTTTGTTGTCTATCTCCCTCAAACTCAAATCCTCGAACACCTCCGCCCATCGGCGCGCTCTCTGTTCTTCCTCGTACTCGCGCTCCGATATCCGTAAGTCCGAAGGATTTCCCGATTCCATGCCCGCGTAGTATTCGTCTTCCTCATCGCTTTGATATGCGCCTGCGTCATCCTTCCGAACGCCGTAAAAGGGGGCGGTCTCAAGCTGTTTTTCATACTTCGCGGGATCGCCGAGATCGATCTTCTGCCCTCCTTCCCCGTCGGCCATGAGGATGAGATCGCGGATATCCACGGATATCATCTTCCCGTCGTACTCTATCTCCACCATTTCCGCCGTCTCCACGCTCTCGTCCGCGGATACGGGTTTGGATATTTCATCCTTCTTTTCGCTCTCCAGAACCGCCTCCCTGAAATCGCCGGATACACTCTCCCAGAGAGCTGAACATTCGGCGGTTCTGACCGGCGCCAAGGAAAAAAGCGCTGTCAGCGCCGCAAGCGCGAGATAAAACTTTTTGTTCATCATGTTCATTTTCTTTCATCCTCTCTCTATAAAACTTCCGAGAAATTGAAATCCGTAACGAATATCCCCAATGGATTCAGGATTATCTCGCTCATAGACGTAGGCGCGACGACGGCCACGGTAAAAATCCCGCGGAAATGTTTCGTCGAAATCCTGTCTCCCCCGAGGGTGTACCGTTCTTCCGCCCACTCTGCCTGCCATGTATCGGCGCTCAGGGACAATACGCTGCTGACGTTCACCGATACCGTCTCGTCCGCGCCTATAGTCACCGGGTTGTTCGCCGCGTAATATTCCTGGTACTTCTTCTCCGCCGCCGTATTCACCGGCGTCGCGGAATACACGAAGTTCATCAGGTACATCTGTGCCTCCGGGTCGTTGAACACCGTCTTGAGCGACCAGATGTACCGGCCTATATGAGCTATGACGAGCCTCGCGTCGGCTTTGGAAGCGGATACGGGCTCGACCGCTATCTCATATCCGTGTTCGTCCACCTGCACGATGTACGGCACGACCGTTATCCTGTCAGCCGCGTAAATAACCGCAGCTACGCAGACGGCGCAGCAGATGAGCAGCGCGGAGGAAATACGCCTCCACTGAGCGGCGTTTTTGCTCAGGTGCCCGTATCTGTCGGCGTACTCCGTCCTCCCCACGGAAAACGGATTTTCGCGAGATTCTCTTTCCATTTCGCTTTTCATCGCCCATTATTCCCTTCTCCCCTGTTCGCCGCGCTCATGTCGGATTCATAAGCACCCCATGATGAGTCCGTCTCGGAAGAACCGTAGCTTTCCACGGCCTCTTTCGCGCTCGCCCGGTTTCCCCTGTTCATCTCCGCCGCTCTCCCCTCGTTCACAGAGGGCGCGAAGCCGGGCGACTGAGAAACCGGGGAGACGTAGGGTTCGGCGCTCGACGTACTCGCCGTACCGTTGCCGCTTGCTTCTCCTGAACCCGACGAACTTACCGGAGACGCGTCTCCGGAAGAATAGCCCGCAGAAGAAGCTGAAGAGGGGGCGGCGGCAGGGGGAGAGAGTGAGTCGGAATCTCCGCCGCTTCGAGCGTCGGCGTACTGCTGTCCCCTCTGATGATCCGCGTATATCCGGTCTCCCGCCGCCCTCGGCCCTCCGGGCTGGGAACCGGTCATAACCGTCTTGAACGCCTCCCACGCCCCTGCTCTCTTCGCTTCGCCAGGCGTCGAACCCGTATCTTTCGCCGCCTGAGATGTGTACGCGTAAGTCTGTGCCGCCTGAGAGACCACGGAAGCGCCTCCCATCACTTTCTGAGCCGCAGTGCGGCTCTTCTCCCAAATACCCATCCCTACGCCGTATCCAGCCGCCGCGGCCGCGCGTATCATTCCCCCGTCCATGCCGGAAACCGAACCGGTCATCACCGACGAGGCGAACTGCGGAACGGCTTTCACCAGCATGTAGAATCCCAGCAGCGCGCAGGCCATGGGCATGAGGAAAGAAAAAACGCTCTCGGCGTTTTCGAGATGGGAGACTATCATGTCCGGCCAAGCGGACATGATGTTCCTCATGATCCCAAGGCAGAGGCAGAGCATGAGCATTTTGACGCCCACGGCGGCGAGCGCCTTTATATAGGAGAGGAACGAGTCTTTGAAATACCCTATCACGAAGAACGACGCGGTAAAGAGCCCACCTATGAGGATGAAAACCGCCTCGACTTCCACGACGAGAACCGTGCTGGCTATCATGAAGAACAGGCAGTTTATGAGGAATATGATGAACGTCATGCAAATGATGAGCCCTACGTCCACCCATCCCAGCCCCGTGGTGAAGTCCACCAACGGAGTCGTGACCTTGCCGAACAAATCCATGAGCCCGCCGAAGCTGATATCCTGTCCCGATATCGCCGACCCCATCTTCTTTATCGAGGCCGGGATCAGCGCGAGTCTCTGCGGCGCGGAGAGCAGCCAGGTCAGCAGCCCTACGATGAAGGCATAGCGAACCAGAAGAGCGACTATGCCGTCCATCGTGAGGCTTCCGGCGAGGACTAAATCCTTTATCCCTATGGCGAAACCTATTACCGCTGTCACTGCCAGCAATTTCAGAGCTATCTCGCCCGACTTCTGGAGCCATCCCTCGCAGGCGTTCATGATGGAGACGTAGAGGTCCGCCATCGCGGTGCTCGAAAGCTGCGCGTGAGCGGGAGGCACCATCAGCAGCAAAAACAAAGGGCAGAGAAGGGCAACGCCGGTAAACACAATTTTCTTTTGGTTTATAGCGGTCATTCTCAGTTCCCCAATCTGTCGATGAGGCTCTCGTCCGGGATATTTACCGGCGTCTCGTTTCCGCGCTTGAAAAATGATTCGAGCCGTTTGTTGCTCAAATCGCTCTGGGCGCGTTCTGCCTCATACGCCGTTCCCGCCATCTGTGCCTGCATCATCTGGAGCTGGCGCAGTTTCATCGCGTCCTCGGCCAAAAAACCCAGTAACTGATTTGTGGCCTGGATAAGCTCATTCCTACCTTTGGCCGAGCTTGCCTTGTTTTGCAGTTCTTCGAGCGCAGAGGCGTCATCGTTCACGAGTTCCTCCATAGAAACGCCTATGGCCTCCATCGTCGAACGCACCGTCTCCATCTGCGAGTCGACGATGTTTCTGTACTCGCTGGAGAAATCCTCAACTCTGGAAAGGCTGCCCAAATAGGCATATGATTTGAAGCGGCGTTTCAGTTCCTCGTCCAGGTTCGAGAGGTTGTACGCCAGCCCTTTCGTCTGGTCGATGATCCCCTTTATCTTGCTGTAGATGCCCTTCACGTTCCTGAACAGCTGATCCGGTATCGTCAGCGTGTTGTAAATCAGGTCCTGGATCATCGTTATCTGGTTTTGAATCTGTTCGGCCAACTGCGCGACCTGTTCGATAAGCTCCGCGTTGTTCAGTATCTGCGTTATTTCCGTCGCCCCGCCCGTCAGGCCGCCTCCGGCGAACGCGGCGTTCACCGAAAAGCAGAATAAAACGCACAGCGCCGTTATCCGTTTCAGTTTTCGCATGTCAGTTTCTCCTTTCAAGAGATTAGAATCGTGGGCTCCCCGCAGGCACATCGGGCCTATGGGTGCCCACACCCGGCAGGGGACTTGTCCCCTGCACCCCTTTTGGTTTCCCAGTACTTTTCCATCCATGCGTCGCCCCAATCGGCGAGGCCGCGCGAATGGAGCCAGTGAGCGGGCCACTCCGCGCCGTGTATGCACCGCAGTTCCCGAATGGCTTTCAAATCGTCCTTATTGGAGGCCCCTACGAACGACAGGGCCACCTGTGCCAGTCCCAGGTCGAACAGACGATAATTCCTGCTGTTAGGCGCGGCGTAGTAGTATTGCTTTTTCATCGCCGCGCCCGAGATAAGGCTCACCTGTTTCCGGTTCAGCCCCAGATGCCCCATGTACAGCTCCTTCATGTCGTCGCCGGCGGCGTTCGGGTTCGGCAGAAGTATCCGCGTGAAGCAACTGTCGAGTATCGTTTGGCGTATGGGAGAGTTGACTATATCTGACAGATTCTGCGTGGCCAAAACCACCGCGCAGTTCTTCTTCCTCAAAACCAGCAGCCATTCCTTTATTTTCCGCTGGAACATCTCGTGAGACAGAGCCATCCACGCCTCGTCGATGATGATCAATGACGGAGGGTTGTACTTGGCTTCCACCGTGGAATCCAAACGTTTTTCTATCTCCCGGAACAGAAACAGGAATATCGGCATGACGAGTTTTTCGTCCATCTGAAAAACGTGATCCAACTCGAACGCGGTGAAATTCCTGTAGCTGATGTCGTTCGACTCCCCGTCGAGCAATAACCCTCCGGGATTGTCGCCAGTGTAATAATCCAGATATTGCCGCAAATCCAAACTCTGTACCGTGTGGATGAAATTGGTCAAAGTCCGCATGGATGGTTCCTTAGTCGTTTTCGCCATAGTCTCCAGCGCGTCGGATATCAATGACCTCTCTTCCGGCGTCGGCGGGCTTCCTTTGCTCAAAACAATCGCCGCCTCAAGCCACTCCTGAGCAGCGAGCCGGTCCGCGGGGCCGTCGATTGCGGCAAGCGGGCAGAATCTCAGCGCGGAATCCTCGGCCCCTATGTCGTAATGCGCGGCGTTTACGCAGGATGATACGAGAGGAAACATCGAATAGCCCTTGTCGAAGACGAAGATTCTCGCTCCCTCGTAACGCTCGAACTGGCTCGCTATGAGCGCGAGAAGGGTGGACTTTCCGGATCCTGTGGGGCCGAGAATAAGCGTATGCCCCACATCTCCGTCGTGCAGGTTCAGCCTGAACGGCGTGCTTCCCAGGGACGCGGCTTGAAGCAGCGCCGGGCTTTTCGGCGGGAAATGGCTGGAGGGGCAGAAATCCTCGCCCGTCCAATCTGTGGTGGATGGAATGATATCGGCGTAGTTGAGGCTTGATATCATGGGCTTGCGGACATTCTCGTACCCGTGACCGGGCAGGCTCCCCAGAAACGCCTCCATACCGTTGCGTCTCTCCACCCTCGCCGGGAAACCCTTGAACTCGAAGGCTTTCAATATCTCCCCTGCCTTGACGTCCAGTTCCTCGGAATTACCGCCTCTGATCAACACCGAGCAGGTGTGATGCCCATAGCAGACGTCACCGGCGTCAAGCGGGGCCGAAGCCTCGTCGATATCCGCGAGCATGTTGGCGGCGTCTATGTTCACGGGGGCGTCAGTCCTGCCGAATATCATCGACAGAAAACTTTGCAGCTTCTGAGCCCATCTTCTTCGGAGCGACGCCAGGATTCCCGAGGCGTCGACGTAATCCGTGAAGATGAACCTGTTGGAAACCCTGACCTCGAACGGCAGCCTGGAGAGCGATTGAAGTATCCCCGGATACGACCCCTGCGGGTATCCCATGACGGATATGACCGCGATCAGGGTGTCGTCGTGGATCATGGGACTGCCGACGAGCATGTCGCGGGCGAGAATGGTGTCGAGATACGTCGGTGCGGGAGAGGGCAGCCTTACTGGATGCCATCTCCCGTTTATGATGTAGTTGAGCGCTTGGAGCAGTTCGGCGTTCGCTATGATTTCATCGCCGATCCGCGCCGGGGAGAGCCCCATCCGTTTCAGTCTCGCCTGCCCGCTCGCGGTTATGGCGTTCTCCAGTTCGTCGAGCTTGTCGGAAAACTTTTTTAAATTCGCTTCTCGCGCGTCCGCTGCCTCCTCGTCGCTTTCGCCCAGGATAAAATTCGTTATCCTCTTTACTATCCCGGATTGTTCCAGAACGGGGGGAAGGTACGTGAAAAAGAACGCCGTCTTCGTCTCGAAATGACGCCCTTCCTGCCGGTGACAGTGATGCCGTTCCACGTCGATGATATAGTTCGTCGGCTCGGTGAAACGCCCGTCCGGGTATACCTCGGCGGGCTTGCGCGTCATCTCGGCGTGCAGCATGAAACCTTTGCCCAGTCTCATAAGCGCCCGGCTTATGTGGGCGGAGAGGTATTCGACCTCTTCCTTCGCCGCGCTCTCCAAATCCGGCCCCTCGTACCAGAATCCCGCGAGCAGGGAACCGTTTTTCAGCTCCATGACGTCTTCCCGCACGAGCGTCTGATACAACAGTAAATCGGAGAATCCCATCTCCTGTTTCGTTTTCATTGCTCCGGCGACGCTCATTCCTACCACCGCCTCGCCTTCGGGACGTTCCTGAACCTCACCGTGCTTATCGCCGGATATTCCGCCCTGTATTTGACGCTTCTTCCGAACACGCCGCTCATTGACGGGTCGCCTTTGGCCATGCGCGCGAGCAGGGCGCGCCCTGTGAAAAAGAGCGCGCCGGCTATGAGAATGTTTATGAAATTACCGGTCATTAGCCCGCCCGGCCCGGCCAGGAGCGTGACGACCATGCAGAGCATGAGGAACGGGAAGCGCTCGCAGCCCATTAAAAGCTGCGGGCGCGTCAAACTCCTGTGTACCGGTATCGTCCGAAGTATGCCGTCGGTCATGGCGTCACACTATCATTGCGCTCTGGAGCCCGAACAAGCTCAGCACTGTCGGGGCGGCGCCGAGCATACCGGCGAGTATCGCGGCGAGCGCCACCCAGCGCACCCAGCCGCCAAGCTCGCTTCCGGCGAACGCCACCGCGCAGAATCCGCAGACGATCATGAAAAGGCCCAGCGAAAACGCAACAGGCCCGGTCAATGAATCCGCGAGCTGCTTTAACGCGCTGTCCCAGGGAAAGCTCACGCTCGTGTTTGCCTCGGCGGCTCCCGCGAGGCAAAGTACGCTCAGAACTACGAGCGCCGCCGATGTTGCCTTGGTTATGTTTCTTCTTTTTCCGTCTTTCATTTCTTCAAACCTCCTTATCCGGCGCTTTATCACGCCGCCGCTTCTTCTTCCGCTGTCAGCCTGTAGACGGTTTCATATCCGTATTCCCCCTTTCCATAGCCGTTCACCTGAATGATCTCGGTGACCTGGCGGCCTATGCGGCCAAACTCCTTCAAGTAGACGACGACATTTACCGCCTCCGCGATGAGAGCGGACATGGGCGTCACGCTCACCTCGCCGATTAGCTGTTCCAGGCGGAGAAGCGACGAGTGGGCGTTGTTGGCGTGTACCGTCGCGAATCCTCCTGGATGTCCCGTGTTCCAGCTTTTCAGCAGATCAAGGGCTTCTCCCCCTCTCACCTCTCCGATGATGATCCGGTCGGGCCTGTATCTCATCGCGGTCTTGACCAGCGTTTGCATCGTGATCTTTTCCGTCGCGACGAATCTTTGTTTGTTCTTTGATGCGCATTGCAATTCTTCCGTGTCCTCGATGACGATTAACCTGTCGTCCGGCGCTATCTCTAAAAGTTCGCGCATTAGGGAATTAACGAACGTCGTCTTGCCAGAGGACGTTCCCCCGGCAACGAGGATGTTCTTCGTCCCGCGTATCGCGTCTTTGAGATACTCCGCCGTTTCGCCCGGTATCCGGTTCTCCGTGACGTACTGAGACAGCGGGAATATCGCCGATGAGTGTTTGCGGACGCACATCGACGGGCCTTCACGGGAAACGGGCGGTATCGTGCCCGCGACGCGGGATCCGTTGAACGGAAGCCTGCATTCGATGATGGGATTCGATTCGTTCAGTTCCGAGCCGTTCATGGCGGCTATCGTCCCTAGTGCTGCGGCGAGGTTTTCGGGTGAAACAGTCTCCCCGGAGTCGTACATCCGCTTTGTCTTTTCCTCGATCCAGATACTTCCGTCCGAATTGGCGCAGATTTCGGTTACGTCGTCGTTCTCCAGCGCTTTGACGATGAAGAGGCCGAGTTCCCATTTGAGCTTGATATCGAGGCGCTTCAACTGTTCCCATGTCCCGTAAAGCATCCGGCGAATCCCTCCGACTTGCCGCGCTTGATCACTGAGCGGCTGAGTACAAGAGTAAGGCGCCGAATATGGGGGATTGATAAATAGAGACGCGTTTCCATCCGCCGCGAGAAATCGTTCTCTACGCTGAGTGGGCTTGTTCCACTTGAGACAGAAGTGAACGCGAGGCTGAAACTGTGATCTTTGTACCGCTATTTGAAGCGGACAGAGCCATGTCCGAAGCCCAAGTGAAGTAGTCTGTTCTGCCGGTAAGTAAAAATACGTATCTGCCTCGGAGTCAGAATCCTCGTTCTACCTCCGAGGCAGAGCTTGGGATTTGCCCCGCGTTCTTCGTTCCGTGAATTGAGGTGGGTGTTGTCCGCGTCCGAAGCTCAAGTGAATTAGTCCGTTCTATCACGGCAGTAAGTAAAAATACGTATTTGCCTCGGAGGCGGATCGATGGTTCTGCCTCCGAGGCAGAGCTTCGTTAAAAATCTACGGAATTTATCGCAAATCGAAAATTCGTGTAAATAAACCACTCGTCCCCTTTTTTAAATTCCTACCTGCCTATGGGGTGTTTGGTTTTATCTATTTGCCCCCGCGGTCTCCTTAATGTTCTGTTATCAAGCCCCATCCTTATGTTTCCAAAACATGTTTTTAAAAGCCTTTGGAAAAACGAGAGGACGCGGTGAACGGAAGGAGAATCCGCGATGTCATTCAATTCCAAACTAATCCAGGAGATACAACTAAGAAACGAGTTAAGCAGAAAGGAATTATCGAAAATGCTGGGGATTACAAATAATCAGCTCTACAGGATAGAAAAGGGGTTAAGGCAGCCGAGCCTCCGCCTGATCAAGCGCATCTCTATTCTGACCGGTTTGACGATGGATACGCTTATGGGACCGAACACGGCGGAAGACGACGCGGAGATGGAAATCAACGCGGTGGCGCGGGAGAACGCGGAGTTGAAACGCGAACTTGAACGCAAGCGCGAAGAACTGTTATGCGCTCAGAAATACATCGTCGAATTGGAGCGGGAAGCGGAGCATTCCAGGGCGATTATCAACCTGCAAGTCCGATCCGGAGACATCTGGTGCGACGACGCTCTCACCAGGGGCGAGAAGATGAAAAAACTGGAAATTCTGGCGATAGC
>JAISYN010000083.1 GCA_031269915.1 Synergistaceae bacterium | reverse complement strand
GCTATCGCCAGAATTTCCAGTTTTTTCATCTTCTCGCCCCTGGTGAGAGCGTCGTCGCACCAGATGTCTCCGGATCGGACTTGCAGGTTGATAATCGCCCTGGAATGCTCCGCTTCCCGTTCTAATTCGGCGATGTATTTTTGAGCGCATAACAATTCTTCCCGTTTGCGTTCGAGGTCACGTTTCAACGTCACGTTCTCCCGCGCGTATCCGCCGATTTCCGGTTCCATGTCGTCCAGCGACGCGATATTCCGCTCGATAAGCATATCTATTGGCAAACCGATCAGTGCCGAAATACGCTGAAGTAAGGAAAAACTTGGCTGCCTTAACCCCTTTTCAATCCTGTAGAGCTGGTTATCTGAAATTCTCAGCATTTTCGACAATTCTTTTCGGCTTAACGCGCTTTTCTGCTGTATCTCCTGGATTAGTTTAGAATTAAATGACATTGCGGATTTCCCTTCCTTTAGCAGAATCGTTTTGTCCTTTAAAACCTCTATATGTTTGTTTTATAAACAAACATATAGAGAAGGCTTGATACAGCACTTTAAGGAATCCGCAGCGTGAAATCGATAAAAACTAAATACTCTAAAGACGGATAGGAATTTAAAAACCTCGACACCGGGCGCATTTACACAAGTTTTGGATTTACGAAGAAGTTCATAGATTTTTAATGAAGCTTTGCCTCGGAGGCAGTCTCGTCACTCGGCCTCCGAGGCAAATACGTATTTTTACTTACCGGCAGGGCGGAATGGACTGATTCATTTGCGCGTCGAACAACGCGCCTCTCCCGTTTCAAATCGTGATACAAAATTCGCGGATTCGCCCCACGTTCGGTTTCGCCGAGAGCAAGACAGTCTCCATTCCACTGAGGAACGTGGGACAAGATATAGCTCTGCCTCGTGGGTAGACTTCCCACACTGCCTCCGAGGCAGATACGTATTTTTACTTACCGGTAAAGCGGAACGGACTAATTCACTTTCGCTTCGAATATGGCTGTGCGCGCCTCAAATCACTGGATGAAGACAGAGAGCGCCGTTCTGCGTTCGCCCCTTTCTCTTTTGTGAATACCTTGTGTTCGGTCAAACCTTTCTCTTTTATCAATCCCCCCATGTTCAGCGCCTTAACCTTTGTCTAGCGATTAATTGCCGTCATATGGAAGGGGGGATTCGCCGGATGCTATACGGGACTTGGGAACAGTTGAAACGCCTCGATATCAAACTCAAATGGGAACTCGGCCTCTTCATCGTCAAAGCCTTGGAGAACGACGACGTGACCGAAATTTGCGCCAACTCGGACGGAAGCGTCTGGATCGAGGAAAAGACAAAACGGATGTACGACTCCGGGACGACGATATCGCCCGAAAATCTCGTCGCGGCGCTTGGGACGATAGCAGCCATGAACGGCTCAGAACTGAACGAATCGAATCCCATCATCGAATGCCGGCTTCCGTTCAACGGTTCCCGCGTCGCGGGCTCGATACCGCCCGTCTCCCGCGAAGGCCCATCTATGTGCGTCCGCAAACACACTTCGGCGATATTTCCGCTGTCTCAATACATCTCGGAGGGCCGGATAACGGACGAAGCCGCGGAGTATCTCAAAAACGCGATACGCGGGGCGAAGAACATCCTCGTCGCCGGGGGAACGTCCTCCGGCAAGACGACGTTCGTCAATTCCCTGATGAGGGAACTTTCAGAGACAGCGCCGGACGACAGGTTAATCGTCATTGAGGACACGGAGGAGCTGCAATGCGCCTCCAGGAACAAACAGAGATTCGTGGCGACCGAAAAGATCACGATGCAAACGCTGGTCAAGATCGCCATGAGATACAGACCCGACCGAATCATCATTGGGGAAGTGCGGGGCGGAGAAGCGCTCGATCTGCTGAAAAGCTGGAACACGGGACACCCCGGGGGATTCGCGACTGTGCACGCCAACAACGCCTACTCGTCGCTTCTCAGATTGGAACAGCTAATAGGCGAGGTGAGCAAATCTCCAATGTCCGCACTCATAGCGGAGGCGATAAATGTCGCGGTCTACATGAAGGAGTTCGGACGCGTAGGCCGCCAGGTCACCGAGATCATTCAGGTGAACGGTTACAGGAAGGGGGAATACGGATATGAAACCGTCTACAGGCTGAGCGAGGGAGAAGAAGCGGCGGCGTGACAAACTCGCGCCGCCCGGATAAGGAGGTTTGAAGAAATGAAGAGTCAAAAAAGAAAAAACATAACCAAGGTAACATCGGTGACGCTCATAGTTCTGAGCGCCCTTTGCCTCGCTGGAACCGCCGAGGCAAACACGAGCACGAACTTTCCCTGGGACAGCGCGCTGAAACAGCTCGCGGATTCATTGACCGGCCCGGTTGCTTTCAGTCTGGGCCTGTTCATGATCGTCTGCGGATTCTGCGCGGTCGCTTTCGTCGGTTCGGAACTCGGCGGTTGGGTGCGCTGGGTGGCGCTTGCCGCGATTCTGGCGGGAATGCTCGGCGCCGCCCCGACCGTGCTCGGCATGTTCGGGCTCCAGAGCGCCATGATCGCGTGACGCCATGAGTGACGGCAGACTTCGGACAATACCGATACACAGGAGTTTGACGCGCCCGCAGCTTTTAATGGGCTGCGAGCGCTTCCCGTTTCTCATGCTCTGCATGGTCGTCACGCTACTGGCCGGGCCGGGCGGCCTCATGACCGGCCATTTCGTGAATATCCTCATAGCAGCCGCGCTCTTTTTCGCAGGGCGTTCGCTGCTATCGCACATGGCCAAAAGCGACCCGATGATGAGCGGCGTCTTCGGGAGAAGCGTCAAATACAGGGCGGAATACCCGGCGATAAGCGATATCGGGTTCAAGAATGCCCCGAAAGCGAGGAGGAGGTAAGAATGAGCGTCGCCGGAGCCATGAAGACGAAACATGAGATGGGATTCTCGGATTTGCTGCTGTACCAGACGCTCGTCCGGGAAGACGTCATGGAGTTGAAAAACGGCGCGATGCTCGCCGGATTCTGGTACGAAGGGCCGGATCTGGAGAGCGCAGTGAAGGAAGAGGTCGAATCCCTCTCCGCCCACATAAGCCGGGCGTTTATGAGGCTGGGCAAGGGATGGATGCTGCACGCGGAGATGATTCGCAAGCCCTCCGAGGGATACCCAACCGGATGTTTCACCGAGCCGACGAACTATATCATCGACGTGGAGCGGCATTACTATCATAAGCAGGAGGGACGGCATTTCGAGACGAAGACAGCTCTATTTTTCACGTACATGCCCCCAGTTCTGGAACACTCCGGGATCGCGAAGAGGATAGCCAATTTCCTCATGGGCGAAAGCGACGAGGAAATCGCCGACGCGAGCGAAGGGAATTTAAGAAAATTCTCAGACAAACTCGACGAACTGGAGAACGCAATTACCGCCGGCGGGCAGGCGCGGCTGAAACGTATGGGCCTCTCCCCTGTTGAAACCGGCGGTGAAGTCATAGCGAACGCCGAACTGCTCCAATCGCTCAACCACATCATAAACGGGAGATGGCACCCAGTAAGGCTACCCGCTCCCGCACCGGCGTATCTGGATACACTGCTCGCCCGCGACATGCTCGTCGGAAGCCCCATGATCTACGACGACAATCTTATCGCCGTCATATCGATCATGGGATACCCGCAGGGAAGCTATCCGGGGATACTCCAGTCGCTCTCCCGGCTGCCGTTCGAGGTTCGGGTGTCGAACCGTTTCATCTTCACGGACTACCTCGACGCCTCCGGCATATTGACCTCGCTCCGCAGAAGATGGGCACAGAAACTGCAAAGTTTTATATCCATGATCTTCGGCAGAACGGACGCCCGAGTGAACATCGACGCCGCCAATATGCTCGCGGACATAGACGAGGCTTCCGTCCCTCTCGACGCCGGCGATATCTGTTACGGACACCACACCTGCGCGGTATTGGTCAAGGGCGGCAGTTCCGAAGAACTGGACGGCAGGGCGGGGGAGATATTGAAAGCCTTCGAGTTCAAGGGTTTTACGGCGAGAGTGGAGAGACGCAACGGCATGGAGGCGTTTCTGGGTTCCCTTCCGGGTCACGGGTACGAGAATATCCGAAAGCCGATGATATCGAGCCTCAACTACGCCGATATCATCCCATCCACCACAGACTGGACGGGAGAGGATTACTGCCCCTCCAGCCATTTCCCGCCGAAAAGCCCCGCGCTGCTTCAAGCCGCGTCCTTGGGAAGCACGCCGTTCAGGTTGAATTTACACGACGGCGATGTTGGCCATACCCTGATATTGGGGCCTACCGGAAGCGGCAAATCTACCCTGCTTGCCATGATAGCGAGCCAGTTCGAACGGTACGAAGGAGCGAGAATCTTCGTATTCGACAAGGGCTACAGCATGTTCCCGCTCGTATCCTCCTGCATAGACGCCGCGCATTACGACATAGGGGCGGAGGATTCGGCGCTGCGGTTCTGCCCGCTCGCGGCAATCGACGGCCCGGCCGGCCGGCTCGCGGCTCAGGAGTGGCTGGAGGCGGCGATTGTTTTAAGCAAGGGAAGCCCGCCGACGCCGGAAGAGAGATCGCTGATATCCGACGCGCTGGAGACTATGGCGAGGACGACGGAGGAACCTTCCATGCGGACTCTGACCAATTTCATACACACGGTGCAGAGTCTGGATCTGCGGCAGTATCTGGATTACTACGCCGGCGACAATCCGGGGGGATTATTGCTCGACGGGGAATCGAACGACGTCAGCTACAGGAATTTCACGGTCTTTGAGTTGGACCACGTATTTCAGATGGACGCGAAACTCGTCATGCCGATATTCCTGTTCCTGTTCCGGGAGATAGAAAAACGTCTGGATTCCACGACAGAAGCCAAATATAACCCGCCGTCCCTGATTATCATCGACGAGGCATGGATGGCTCTTTCTCACGAAATGTTCCAGAGAAAGATAAAGGAGTGGCTGCTGGTACTCCGTAAGAAAAACTGCGCGGTTGTATTGGCCACGCAGAATTTGTCGGATATAGTCAACTCTCCCATACGCCAAACCATCCTCGACAGTTGTTTCACGAGGATACTCCTTCCGAACCCGAACGCCGTCAACGACGACCTGAAGGAACTTTACATGGGACATCTGGGACTGAACCGGAAACAGGTGTCCCTGATCGCGGACGCGGAGATGAAGCGCCAATACTACTACGCCGCGCCGAATTCCAGAAATTACAGGTTGTTCGATCTGGGCCTCGCGCCGGTGGCGCTGTCATTCGCAGGGGCTTCCAACAAGGACGATTTGAAGACCATCCGGGAACTGCGGCGCATATACGGCGCGGAATGGCCCGCTCACTGGCTGAACTTGCGCAATATCGCCGATTGGGGCGACGCCTGGATGAAAAAGTACGGGGAAGACCGTGGGGCTCCGCCCCACACCCCGCCGGGGGACTAATCCCCCGGACCCCCATTTTGGGGTGCAGGGGACGAGTCCCCTGCCGGGTTCAGGCGGAGCCCGAGGTTTTTAATCTTTTGAAAGGAGACACTGACATGCGAAAACTGAAACAAATAACGGCGCTGTGCGTTTTATTCTGCCTCACCGCGAACACCGCACTAGCGGGCGGCGGTCTGACTGGCGGCGCCACGGAGATGACGCAGCTCGCCAACAACGCGGAGTTAATCGAGCAGGTAGCGCAGCTCGCGGAACAGATTCAAAACCAGATAACGATGATCCAGGACCTGATTTACAACACCCTGACGATACCGGATCAACTGTTCAGGGACGTGAAAGGGATTTACTCGAAGGTCAAGGGAATTATCGATCAAACGAAAGGGCTCGCGTACAACCTCTCGAACCTCGACGAGGAACTGAAACGCAGATTCAAGAGCTACGGCGACATGAGCGCGTTGTCGCGCGTCTCGGATTTTTCGAGCGAGTACAGAAACATCGTCGGCTCTCAGATGGAAACCGTGCGTTCGACTATGGAAGCGATTGGCGTCTCGATGGAGGAACTTGTCACGGACGACGCCTCCGCGCTCGAAGAACTGCAAAACAAGGCGAGCTCGGCCAAAGGCAGAAACGAACTGATACAGGCGACGAACCAATTGCTGGGCTTTCTCGCCGAGGACGCGATGAAACTGCGGCATCTCCAGATGATGCAAGCTCAGATGGCTGGCACGGCGTATGAGGCCGAACGCGCGCGCGGCGATCTGAGCGACAGACGGATAGAGGCTTTTTTCAAAAGGGGAAACGAAACGCCGGCGAACATCCCCGACGAAAGCCTCATAGATAAGATAGGGAATTGAGAATGAAGAGAGCCGTAAACCCGAAGAGAATTGTGTTGGCAGGCATTGCCATTCTCTGTATGTCGCTGCCGTTCTGTATCACGTCGCCCGCGCACGCGCAGCTCGGCGCGACCGCGATGGGGGATCTGTACGTCTCCATCATGAACGCCTGCAAGGGATGGCTGCAAAAGGCCGGCGAGATCGCTTTGAAACTGCTTGCCGTGACTGCGGTCATAGGGTTCGCCATCGGGATAAAGGATTTAGTCCTGGCCGGAAACTTGACGATGGACGGCATAGTCGCGCTTCTGGTCCGCTACGCCTTCATCGTGGGGCTCTTGACCTGGCTGCTCTCCGCGCCTCAGAGGCTCGCCACTATTCCCGCCTCAATAAAGAAGATGGGATCGACGATATCGGGACAGGATATCAGCTTCGGAGGTCTCATGGATCTGTTCGGCGAGGTCACGACTCCATTGGTGGACTTCACGACGGGGCTGGGATGGATGGACGTAGGGTTGATCATTTGTATGACATTCGTGATCTTCCTTATAAACTGCCTCTTCTTCATGATAGCCAGCACGGTTCTCGTCGTGGAGGTAGAGGCGGTGTTCATCCTGATAGGCGGGCTCTTCACCGCCTCGTTCTTCGTGATCGGGTATTTCAGAGACGCCTTCCTCTCCTACATAAAGGCGCTCGCGGCAGTCGGCGTCAAGATGCTCATGCTCTGTCTCTGCCTTGGCGTCATGAGGAACATCATGTCGGCGTGGCCGGACATGATAGTCACCCACCTCGAAAACGCCGAGAGCGTATTCTCATTCCTCATGCCTATGGCCTGCGCGCTGCTGGGATTCTACATGCTGGCGAAAGCCGTTCCGCAGTTCGCCTCGTCCGTGATGACCGGTTCGGTTTCCGGCATGGACGGGGGAATGATACGCGCGGCAGCGGCGGCGGGATACGGGCTTGGAATGACGATCGTCAATACGAGCGGAATGGCGGCGCGGAAGATGATAGGCGGCGCGTCCGTGGTATCCCAGGCGGCTCAGACTTACGCGTACACATCCAAAGCGGCCCTCGACACTGGTTCGACCCAGAGCGAGGCGAAGAGGGCCGGGGCGTGGGAAGCCTTCAAGACCGTGATGACCGGCCCTCAACCCGGAGGGCCGAGAGCGGCGGGAGATAGGATGTACGCGGACGCCCAGAGGACAAATCAATACGCCGACGTCCGAAACGGCGGCGACTCGAACTCGCTCTCTTCCCCGAATGCCACTCCCGCTCCAGCCTCTGATGGTTCCGCTCCCGGCGGTTCCGCGGGCAGTTCCGGCAAAAGCGGTTCCGCCCCAAGCGGTTCCGGCGCAGGCGGCGCCGTTACTGTCGGCTCCAAAGCCGGTTCATCTGTGAACACGCCGGTAAACGCGTCAGTTTTCGGGAAAACCAACGGCGAAAGGATATCGAGCGCCGGGCCTTACGTTTCGCCGTCTTCGCAGTCGTCCGGCTTCGCGCCTTCCGTGAACGAGGGAAGAGCGGCGGAGATGAACAAGGGAAATCGGGCGAGTGCGGAAGAGGCCGTGGAAAGCTACGGATATTCCGAAACGGACGTTTGGGGTTCTTACGAATCCGAGAGAAGAGAAAACAGGGGAGAAGGGGCTAATGGGCAATGAGAAACGAAATGGAACGAGAATCGCGCGAAAACCCGTTTTTCGTGGGGAGGACGGAGTACGCCGACAGGTACGGGCATCTGAGCAAGAACGCCGCGCAGTGGAGGCGTATTTCCTCCGCGCTGCTCATCTGCTGCGCCGTCTGCGTTGCTGCGGTTATTTACGCGGCTGAGAGGATAACGGTCGTGCCGTACATCGTCCAGGTCGACGAACACGGATATGAGATAGCGGTCGAACCCGTATCCGCTTCCAAAGCCGACGCGAGACTCGTCATAGCGCACATAGGGCGTTACGTCTGGTCGCTGAAGACCGTTTTCAACGACCCGGAGGCGCAGATGCACCTCATGAACTTCGTGTATTCCTCCACTCCGGCGAACACCGCCGCGGAGAAGAAGTACAAGGAACACTACGCGGCGAACAACCCTGTGACCATAGGCGAGGACGAGACGATATCGGTGAGCGTCAGCAGCGTACTGTCCCTGAGCGCCGACACATGGCAGGCGGAGTGGACGGAGGAGAGGTATACCCTCGGCGGGGACAGGATTTCGACGAAACATTTCCGGGGGATTTTTACCGTGGCCGTCGTAACGCCCGCTTCCATGAGCGAGATAATCCTGAATCCTTTGGGGATATTCGTGACGGACTTCAATTTCTCGGAAGTTTTATAGGGAGAGGATGAAAAAAATGAACTTGATGAACAAAAAGTTTTACCTCGCGCTTGCTGTATGTACAGCGTTTTTTTTCGTGACGCCGGCCGGAATCGCCGAATGTTCCGCCCTATGGGAGAGCGTGTCGGGCGACTTCAGGGAGGCGGTTCTGGAGAGCGGAAAAGAAGAAATGGCCACTGAACCTGTCTCCGCGGACGAGACGGCGGAGATGGTGGAGATCGAGTACGACGGAAAGATGATATCGGTGGACATCCGCGATCTCATCCTCATGGCTGACGGGGAGGGAGGGCAGAAGGTCGATCTCGGCGATCCATCCAGGTACGGAAAACAGCTTGAGACCGCGCCCCTTTACGGCGTCCGGAAGGAGGAGCCAGGGGAGTATCAGAACGTTTCGTATGAGGAAGACGAATATTACGCGGAGCCGGAGGCTCCCTCGAATCTAGGGATATCTGAGCGCGAGTATGAGGAAGAACAGAGAGCGCGCAGATGGGCGGAGGTGTTTGAGGATTTGAGCTTGAGGGAGATAGACGACAAAGCCCTCGAACTGGTCAGGGAATTCGGCGAGGCCAAGGATGCCGTTCCTCCTATAACCGGCGTCGCCGGCTCGGTCGTCATAACCTGGTCGAGCTACACGCCGAAAATAGTCTGCCGCCCCATGTACGTGACCGACATCATCCTGCAGCCCGGGGAATCCGTCACGGGCGTTCATCCCGGCGATCCGGTCAGATGGTCGTTCGTCCCGAGCGTATCGGGTTCCGGGGAGAACGCCCAGACGCACGTCATGATAAAGCCCTTGGCCTCGGACATTTCGACGAACGTGATCATCAACACGGACAGACGGACATATCAGCTCGATTTGATATCCAGCGCGAAGGATTTCATGCCGTCCGTATCTTTCAGCTACCCCGGCGATTCGATAAAGGCGTGGGACGTTTTCATGACGGAGAAGAAAAAGGAGAGGGAGAGTAGCGTCGCGCTCTCATCCGGATATTCGATAGACCCGGAGAACCTTCATCTCGCCTACGAGATACGGGGCAGGGATTCGCTACGGTGGAAACCCATACGGGTATGGGACGACGGCGTTAAGACGTACATCCAGTTCAAAAAAGGTTCCACTCGGAAGAGCGTCGAGGCCCCCGTGCTGGTCGTTTACGAGCATAAGAAGGAAGTCCTGGTCAATTACAGGGCCGCGCGTGACATTTACATTGTGGACAGGGTGTTCGACAAAGCTGCGCTGATAGTTGGAACCGGCAGTACGCAATACAGGGTAGTCATAACCAGGCTGAATGCCGAATAGGCTTTCCGGGAGAGGACGCGGATATTCGATGAAAAATATTTTTGGAAGCACGGGCGTTTGCGGCATGGGATATCACTTTTCCCGTTTTCGGAGGAAGGACTGGCGCAGACTGTACGTTCAAGACTTGTGGAAATTCCCGGAGGAACGGGCCGAGGCGGGAAGGAGGCTGAAACTGAAGGGCCTTTATTACATGGGAGTCTTACTCATGTTCGTCGGATTTCTCATTTGTTTCAACGCCGTTTTCAGAACACCGCCGAGCGGAAAGAGGCAAGCAATTTCCCGCTCGGAGCCGGCTCCGGTGGTTTACGCAGGCACGGGCGAATCTAACGGCTCGCCTGAATTTACGACTGTCAGAGGGAAGGGCAATGGACGAACGGGAAACGAATAAATCGAGTAGCGGGCCTCGTATCGAGCGGAGCGGGAAGGAAACCCGCAAATTCGGGAAGCGGATAATTTTCGTCTTTCTGTTCGGACTTGCCGGGCTCATATTGGGAATAAACGCGCAGGTCAGGTTCAAGTCCGGGGATTTTTCGGACATCGGAGCCGCGAAAAATTACCGTATCCCTCCGGCGTCCGGTTTCGCAGAGCTTGCGGCCTCCATGAGGAGCGACAGGAAAACGGCGCCGGTCGATAAGCCGGAACCGCCTTCGGCGGACGTGAGGACGCAAAGGATCGTCATAGAGGGCGGACGCGAACCGCGAACGCTCCCGGTTCGGCCGGCCATGCCGCGATACCGGTCGGACAACGACGACGCTCAGCTCGCGCGTACATTGAGAAACATGAAGGTTCAGGCGATAACGGCGAAACCCGTGGTGGAAAACTTCAAGGCCAGTGGAAGCGATGCTGAAAGGGCTCCGTCTCAGGGAGAATCCGGACTGGCGGGACAGGGACGCGTTGCCGCCGCGTCTCCCGCCCCAGACCCATCCGCGATGGCCGCGCTCATACAGCAGGGACAATCCCAAGACCCGAACGGGCAGGCAGGGAAGGGAAATTTCCTGCGCGGCGCGGACGGCGGCGGTTCTTTGACGCCGCAGGGATATTCGTCCCATCTGCCGGTCCCTCAGCAGTTCCCTTATGAGCTGAAAGCCGGGACGCTGATTCCCGGAATCCTGATCACCGGCATAAACTCCGATCTCCCCGGAAACGTCCTGGCGCAGGTCTCGGAGAACGTATGGGACACGGCCATTGGGAGGCATGTTCTCATACCCAAGGGAACGAGGATTCTGGGCGTTTACGACAGCCGGGTGATGTTCGGGCAGCGGCGCGTCCTGCTCGTCTGGAACAGGCTGATCTTCCCGAACGGGACGACACTCGACATATCGGGGAGCCCCGGAATCGACCAGGCTGGATATTCGGGCTTGTCTGGGAAGGTGAACGAGCATTGGGGGACGATGCTCAAGACCGCGCTTTTCGCCTCGGTGTTCGTGGCGGGAGCGGAGATTATTTACGACAGGGATTCAAGCGGAAGCGGCGAGAACAAGAGCCCGAGCGATGCCGCGGCTGAGAGCCTGG
This sequence comes from Synergistaceae bacterium, assembly GCA_031269915.1. GTDB lineage: Bacteria > Synergistota > Synergistia > Synergistales > Synergistaceae > JAIRKI01. The sequence continues at coordinate 1,943 of JAISYN010000083.1, read as the reverse complement.
CGGGTTCCATTCTGGACATGGGGACGAAGATGATGAACAGGGCCGCCGGCATACAGCCTACGATAACGGTGCGTCCGGGGAAGAGGATGGGCATTTTCGTCCAGCGGGACGTCGTTTTTCCGTTCCCGTATGAGTTGTGAGATGTTGCGCATCGCGCCGCTGACGGACACACAATCGTTTGATATGACACACCCCGCGCTCCGGCGCGGAACGCGGGGTGTGTTCCCTGTCGCGGCAAGTTTTGTTATGGCGTCAGTTCATGAGTTCGCGGATTTTCTCCTGGGGCAGTCCCGCTATCTTCGATACGGCGTCCGGAGAATCTCCGCGGGCCAGCAGGTTGCGGGCGACTTCGATCTTGCCCTCTTCTTTGCCTTTATCCATCCCGCGCCGTTCGATCTCCGCCGCCGAATCCCTCAAAAGCATCGGTACATACATTGCTTTTCCCTCCTTGTTCCGTTGTGCCATAAATTCTTTGAATTGCCATACAAGCTCTTTATCTTTCATGTTCACAATGCGCTCGGTAAAGAGAAACAGATCGCGCTTGTCGATCATGCTCCATCCACGTTCGTCGAGAAGTTCGACCGACTTGCGGAGAAAGTTGAGTTTCTGATGTTCCTCCTTAACGTTCAGCGCGAATTTCGCCGCGTAGAGCAGGAGGTCTATCGGGTTGTCGCTCGAAATCAGTTCCTCGTCATCCAGTTCATCCAGCACGAGGTCGTTGTACTCGAAAAGTATCTTCGTGCCGAAGCGGGAGTGGCTGTAATACGCCGGCTCGCCGGGCGAACGCTTGTACGTGATGATGGCGAGCGTCACCGGCTCTCTGCGGTAATGGGCGTAGATAAGACACCGGTAGTGATTTATCCGCTCCGCCAGGTTGCCGGCCCGAGCCTGTATTTCGATATGGAAAAGTATCCATTCCTCGCCGCCGCATCTGAGCGGAACTTTTATCACATAGTCGGCGAAATGAGGGCTCGTATGGATCGCCGGGTCCGCCGTGTTCAATATATCCCGGAATTCCTTGTCGAGCAATGTCGGCTTCTTGTCCCGGTCGGCGGCTTCGTAAAGCTCCGGCAGGGCTCTTTTGAGCAGAGAATAAAAGAATCTTTCGATGATGTCTTTCCAAGTTCCGTCGTGATCGAAACGCTCTTTCGCGTCCGAGGTCATATTTTCTTCGTTCGTCTTGCCGGTCGTCAAAGCGCGTCACCTCTCCGTGAATCAATTATATATCATTCTCGCGCCGGAATTTCAAAAGACCCGAAACGCTTTATGTGTGAACGCGCTCCGGTCGATTGGCCCGAAATATCTGCTGTCGAATCCTCCGTCTGGTACGGACACGAGCCAGTAACAATCCTGGGGAAGTATCAGCGGCGTTGGATACGGGAGAAGTTTGCCGCCGAGGGAATCCTCGGGAGAAACGATCATGAGCGTCGGCCTGCCGTTGACATAGAGCAGATTGTCCCTGAGCGCGACGAGATCGCCCGGAACCGCCCCTATCTCTTTCAACATCTTTCTGCTTCGGCTCACGTAACCTCTCTTTATTCCAAGCTCAACGATGGGGTTATGAAAACGGGACAGGTCTATGAGCACATTGTCGCCAGGTTCCAAAACATCGCCTTCTTTCAGCGGGTACGCGCGGTAGAGATGTCCGGGGAGAGACTCCGACAGGTTCACGCGGTATCCGAGCGAGTGAAGAGCACGCAGGAATAACGCCGTTGCCATCAGGCATGAAAGGAGGAAACATGGAACAAAATATTTTTTCTTCATAGCGATATACGCCTCGAATCCGGCGAATTTCGCCGGGAAATATGCCGGAATGCCGGCTTACTACAACATACAAGTGCGCCCATAAGAGTGGAGTAACTTTCCACTCGCGGGGTTGAGCAGATTCCCCCTTGAGCAAGGGGTTGGTAAAAGTATCAAGCGGACAATGAAAGGCCTGAATA